>CAZWGY010000169.1:0-9147 GCA_964633575.1 uncultured Desulfobacteraceae bacterium | reverse complement strand
TGATGCGAAAATATACCTCTGAAAAATACGGATTAAACGAGGCTTAAATGCCCCTTTATGACCAGTTCGGCCGCCCCGTCCAGGCCCGGAAACGACCGGAGCGGCGGCCGCTTGCCACCGCCCCGCTTCTGGATCATTGGCGGGAGTATGTCGCCACCGGGCTGACCCCGGCCCGCCTGGCCCGGATATTCCGGGAAGCGGATTCCGGGGATGTTCGGCGGCAGGCGGAGCTCTTTGACCAGATCGAGGAGAAGGACGCTCACCTGGTGGGGGAGCGGTCCAAGCGGGTCAACGCCATCCTGGATGTGGGGTTCGACGTTACCCCGGCGTCCGAGGATGCCCGTGACGTCCGGATCGCCGAGTTTGTCGAGAAGCACACGGTCGCCCGGCCCGACTGGCCGGACGTGTTGACGGCCCTCCAGGATTCCGTGGGCAAGGGATATGCCGGCATCGAGCCGATCTGGGACGCCAGCGCCGGCATGGCGGTCCCGGTCGAGTACCGGTTTATCGAGCAGGTTCGGTTCGGCTTTGTCGGCACGGACGGGCTTCTCCAGCGGCACCCCCGGCTCATCACGGATGACGACCCCATGGGGATCGATATCCCGCCCTGGAAACTGATCTGGCACACCTACGGCGGCAAGACCGGCCATCCGGCCCGGACCGGGATATTCCGGGTAACGAGCTGGATGTACATCCTCAAAAACTATGTCCTGAAGGACTGGGCCGTGTTCGCCGAGGTCTATGGGATGCCGCTCCGCCTCGGCAAGTACGACCCCGGCGCCAGCCAGGGGGACAAGGACGCCCTGATCGCCGCCATCCAGTCCCTCGGATCGGACGCGGCCGGGGTGATATCCAAATCCACGGAGATCGAGTTCGTCGAGGCCAGCAAAACGACCTCATCCGGCGAGCTCTACGAGAACCTGGCATCATTCGCAAATAGGGAAATTTCAAAGGCATGGCTGGGTCAGACCCTTTCCGCCGAGGTGGGCGACACCGGGTCCTACGCGGCCGCCAAAACCCACAACGAGGTCCGGCTGGACCTGCTCCTCGCTGATGCCCGAGCCGCCGCCGCCACGGTCCGGAACCAGATATTCCGGCCCCTGGTCGGATTCAACTTCGGATGGGATGCCCCCCTGCCTGATTGCCGGCCGGCATTCGAGGAAGGCGAGGACCTCGGGATCAAGGGCGAATGGGTCACCAAATTACTGGACCGGGGCGTGGTCATGCCGGTGGCATGGCTCCGTCGGGAGTTCGGGATTCCGGACCCCGAGGGAGACGAGGAGACCATCGGGGGCCGGACACCGGCTCCGGACGGGCCGCCCGTGGCGGCCCGGATGGTCACCGCCAAGGACTCGCCGGCCCCGGAGTCCGAGGGAGCGTTGATCGAGGACGCGGCCGACGAGACCGCCGGTCCCATGTCGGATATGGTCGAGCCGATCCGGGAGCTGGTGGAGTCGGCGGACAGCCTGGAGGCGATCCGCGACGGGCTCTTTGACTTGTATCCGGACCTGCCGGCGGCCGACTTCGGGGCACTGCTCCAGCGGGCCATGATCGCCGCTCACCTGGCCGGACGGGAAGAGATCGATGCCGACGATAGAGGGTGAATGGGGGAGCCTGCCGTTCGAGCGGGCCATCGCGTTTTTTCTCCGGAAGCTCAATGTCCCCACGGCCGGGTGGTCGGAGCTTTGGGCCGACCAGCACATCAAAGCGTTCACCGTGGCCGGCGCCGTCAAAGCGGACCTGATCATGGATTTGCGGGAGGCGGTCGAGCGGGCCCTGGTGGACGGGGAATCGCTCCAGAAGTTCCGGGAGCGGTTCGACGACATCGTGGCCACCCACGGATGGACCTACCGGGGCAGCCGGAAATGGCGCTCCGATCTGATCCTCAATACCAATCTCCGGACGGCCTACGCGGCCGGCCGGTGGGAGCAGATCGAGCGGGTCAAGGACCGGCGGCCCTACATGATGTATGAGCACGGCCACAGCAAGCAGCCGAGGATCATGCACCAGAGCTGGGACAAGCTGATTCTCCCCGTGGACGACCCCTGGTGGAATACTCACTACCCGCCCAACGGATGGGGCTGCAAGTGCCGGGTGCGCACCCTGTCCGAGCGGGACATGGAGCGGAAGGGATTGACCGTCAAGGAACCGCCCAATGACGGGACTTATGAATGGGTTGACCCCAAGGACGAGAACCGGCGGAAAATCATTCCCAACGGGATTGACCCCGGCTGGGACTATCACGTCGGGAAACAGGGCACCGGCTGGACCCCGGACTTCAACGCCTATCCGGACCGGTTGGGGAACCAGCTCAAGGCCGAGGTCGGGTCCATCAAACCGCCCCCGGCGCCGGAGGTGACATGATCGATCTGTTGATTCAGTTTTTCCGGGATGTCGGCCTGGCCATGATCGTCATTGGCGTGGCCGCGCTGATGTTCCTGGCGGCAATGGGAGGTGGCAAGCGATGAAACATACATTGGCCCAGGTCGGCCAGATCATAGTGGCCGACGATGGACCCCGGGCACAGTCGGAGCTCGTCCTGTTCAAGGCCGGCCAGATCGAGATCGAGGGCGGCGGCAAGGTGATCGTGGACGAGGACGCCTATCTGGCCGTTGCCGGAGAGTTTCAGCGGCGGGGGAATGACCTGGTGATCGACTACGAGCACCAGACCCTCACCGGGGAGAAAGCCCCGGCGGCCGGCTGGATCACCGATCTGAAATGGGACCCCGACCGGGGGATCATCGCCGTGGTCAGTTGGACCGACGCGGCGGCGGCTCACCTGGCCAACCGGGAGTACCGATACTTTTCGCCCGTCTTCCGGATCGGGCCGGACCGACGGGTGAAATCCGTTCATTCCGTGGCGCTGACCAACTCGCCGCGGACCAACCATCTGACGGCCCTCGCGGCCAAAGACGAAGGAGAAGGAGACACAATGGAGCTACTCAAACGGCTGATCGAAAAGTTCGGCCTGGCCGAGGATGCCGGAGAGGACGAGGTGCTCGCGGCCATCGACGATTTGATGGCCAGGGCCGAGGAAGGCGGAGACGGCGGAGGCGACACCGAGGAAGTCGCGGCCGCCCTGGACCTGGAAGGGAGCGCGGACCGGTCCACAATCGTGGCCTCGATTCACGCCCTCAAGCAGGCCACCCGGACAATGGTCCCCCGCCAGGAATTCGAGGCGCTCAAGGATCAGATCGCCAAGCGGGACGCCACCGACACGGTGGCCGCCGCCATGACCGCCGGCAAGATCACCCCGGCGCAGAAGGACTGGGCGGAAGCCTATGCGCGGAAAGACCTGCCCGGCTTCCAGACCTTTGTGGCCAAGGCCCCGGTAGTGGTTCCGGTGGAACCCCTGCCCGACAAGGACCCGACCCCGGCGGACGATAACGCCCCGGACGAGACCGCGCTTCTGGTCGCGTCCATGATGGGCAACACGGCCGAGGACCTCAAGAAGTACGGAGGTGGCAATGACAGCATTAACTGAAGACAAGGCCCTCAACTACAAGGACGGCGAGGAAATCCCGTTTGAGGTTGCCGGGTCCGAAACGATCTACGGCGGGTCGTTGGTCGCCGTGGCGTCCGACGGCTACGCCAATGCCGGCGCGGACACGGCCGGCTACACGTTCGCCGGGGTGGCGGCCGACCGGGCCGACAACTCCAGCGGGTCCGACGGGGACGTTTCCGTGGTCTGTAAGCGGCGGGGAACCTACCTCTTTGATATCGCCACGTCGGTGACGGTGGCGGATATCGGGAAGCGGGTTTACATCTCCGACGACCAGACCGTGGACCTCGCCTCGGGAGTCAGCAACAACGTCTACTGCGGGGTCATCGCGGGGGTGTACAGCACATCCCAGGTCTGGGTGGATATCGAGCCCGCCATCCGGGAAAACCCCGGCGTGATCAACGTGGCGGTTGCCGATCCCGGAGACGGCGGGGCCATCCCCGTCACCCGGTCCGGACAGTGCGCCATCACCACCACCGGCGTGGACGACACCCGGACCCTGGCGGCGCCGTCCTACGTCGGCCAGGTACTGGCGATCAGCCTGGACGTGGACGCGGGGGACGCCGTGATTACGGCCGCCGCCGCCATCAACCAAACCGGCAACACCGTCATCACCATGGCCGACGCGGGCGACACCGTCGTTCTGGTCGGCGTTCAGGTCGGTGGAGCCAAAGTGTGGCGGGTCGTCTCCAATGACGGAGCGGTCCTGAGCACGCCGTAATAACCTGACCACGGCAACAAAGGAGAAAACAGCATGATAGTCAACCGAGCAAGCGTCAGCGCCGTGTTCCAGAATCTGAACACGGCTTTTCACAAGGCGCTGGAAGGTACTGAGCCGCTGTATCGGGAAGTGGCGATCACTATCCCCAGCCAATCGAAGACCGAGAAATATACATGGCTGAGTGAGTTCCCGACCATGCGGAAGTGGGTGGGCGACAAGGTGCTCAAGTCCCTGGAAGCCTACGCATACTCCGTTGATAACGACGATTATGAAGCCACCATCGAGGTGGACCGTAACGATATCGAGGACGACACCCTCGGCATCTACGGGATGCAGGCCGAAGCCGCTGGCGAGTCGGCCGCGTTCTGGCCCGACGATCTGGTTTTCGATCTGGTCAACGGGGCGTTCACGACGGCCTGTTACGACGGGCAGTATCTCTGCGACGACGACCACCCGGTCGGCGGGGAGAGCGTTTCCAATGTCGGGACCGCCGCCCTGAGCGCCGCCACCCAGGCGGCCGCCATCGCCTCTATCGGCGCCGGCCGCACCGCCATGATGGGCTTCAAAAACGACGAGGGGCGTCCGCTCAAGCTCAATCCGGACCGGCTCCTGGTGCCGCCCGCCCTGATGGACACGGCGCTGGTGCTGGAGAAGAACGAGAGATTGGAGGACGGCAAGCCGAACCCCTACCGGGGGACCTTCAAGACCCTGGTCAGCGCCAACCTGACCAGCTCCACCGCCTGGTTCCTGCTGGATACCCGGCGGCGGCTCAAGCCGTTCATCTTTCAGCTCCGGAAAAAGCCGCAGTTCGTCAAGCAGATCGACCTCGACAACCCCGATGTCTTTATGCGGCGGAAGCTCAAGTTCGGCGTCGAGGCGAGAGGGGCCGCCGCCTATGGCTTCTGGCAGATGTGCTACGGCAGTACCGGAGAGGGATGATCGTGTTGACGGGCATTTTTTTACCCGCTCGGGACCGTTCAAGTCCCTTTTAAACAGGGGCTTGAACGTTCAAGGGGATGGCTAATGGGGGCGTCGAAACGCATCCGCCGGGCCATCCGTCGGGGTAGGCGCGGGGGTTTGGCCTCGCCATTTGCCCGTAATCGCACGATCAGCCCTAGGGACGGCTTACGGGTCGTCCAGAATTTCTTGAACGCTTTTGAACGCTGTTGAACGGTGTTTGAACGCGATACGGAGGTGGTCCATGACGATTAGAATCAGGTCCAGGCGAGGCGGCTTTCGACGGTGCGGGGTCGCTCACTCCGCCGAGCCGACCGACTGGCCAGATAATTCCTGGACGGATGAGCAGCTCGAAACCATGGCAGCGGAGCCTATGCTCACCGTCGAACGGATTCCGTTCCCCGCTCCGGAGCCGGAAAAGTCCCCGGCCGATCCGCCGCCCCAGGAAGAGCCCCCCGCTCCCAAAACCGGGGGCAGGAAGAAGGGGAAGAAGTAACCCGTGGCCTATTGCACCCAAGCCGACATCCTGGAGCAGATCGACGACCGGACCCTGGTGGAGCTGACCGACGACTCCGACCTGGCCGAGCTGGACGAGGGCGTCGTCACCCGGGCCATCGAGGATGCCGATTCCCTGATCAACGGCTATGGCCGGCTGCGCTACACCGTCCCCCTCGTTCCGGTTCCGTCGATGGCCAGAAAGTTGTCGGTGGACATTGCGATTTACAATCTCTATGCCCGCCGGCGGGGGGCTCCCGAGGATCGCCGGCAGCGGTACTTGGACGCAATCGCGTTCCTCAAGGAGGTGGCCGCCGGGCGGGCGAGCCTCGGGGATATGGACGGTTCCCCGGCGGAGTCCCACCGGCCGACGATCACGTCAGCCGACCGGGTGTTTACCCGGTCGGGAATGGATGGCTGGTAATGGCCGGCGCCCGGATCATCCTCAACCCGTCCCGGTATATCCGGGAGTACGCCGACAAGATCGAGGATTGGCGGCCGATCTTCGAGGACTTTGGCGAGTATATGCAGGGCGAGGTCCAGGACCGCTTCGAGGCGGAACGGGACCCGTCGGGCAAGAAGTGGAAGAAGCTCGCCAAGTCCACGTTGCGCCGGAAGGGGGTCAAGAAAATCCTCACCGGCGACACCAACCGGCTCCGGCAGTCGATCACCTATAAGGCCGAAAAGCGGAAGTTCTCCCAGGGGACCAACGTGGTTTACGGCGCGGTCCACCAGCTCGGCGCCCATTTTTCCATCATCTCCACAAGGGCTGAGGTCAAAATCCCTCAGCGAAAGTACCTGGGAATAAACAAGGAGAACTGGGAAGAGCTGATGGAGATACAGAAGGAGCACGTCAATGGATAGCCTGTTGCCGGTGATCAAAACGGAGCTCGCCAACGTCTTTGATGGGGTCATCCGGGCGAGCGATATCTTCATCACGCCCCACGCGGCGTTTATTCCTCACAGCGTGAGGATGCCCTGCTGCGGGATCAAGGACGGCAAGATCAAGGTGATCGAGCAGATCAGCGATTCATGGGAGATCGAGGCCCAGGTCCGGTTTTGCCTGTACCAGGAGATCCGGCGGGACGAGGCCGGGATCACCGGGGACCCGGCATCGGGAGCACCCGGGGTGCTCGACCTGGCCCGGATACTGAGAGAGGGCATGGCCCGGAATCTCCTTGGTTTGGAGCGGTCCGGCGTTATCGCGGCCCTCTGGACATCTGAGTCCGGGTCGGAGCTGTTCGACCGGGACGGTACCATGACCGTCCGGAAGGTCTGCACCTATACTTACCACCGGGAGATTCGAGGCTGATGGGCCTGCCGATCCATCGCGAATACGAGATCACACGAGGCCAGACATGGCGGGCGTCGTGGCGTTTCGAGTCCGGCGGTGAGGCGATGGATTTTTCCGGGTACTCGTTCCACTGCCAGGTTCGGGACGGGTTGCCGGTGTCGTCCACGTTGCTCAGCGAGGCGACCGTGACGGTGACGGACAACCGGGTGGAGATCGAGTTCGGCCATGAGCAAACGGCAACCTGGGGCCGTCGGGTTTGGGGCGATCTCTGGGCCGTTGACACGCTGGGCCAGAGATGGCCCTACATCCATTTTAAGGTATTGGTCAACCATGCTCACACGGAGATCGAATGACGACGATCATTGAGGAAGTTACCGAGGTCGTCCGGATTTCCGAGGCCGAGCAGGGGCCGGCGGGTCCCGCCGGGCCGACCGGACCATCCGGCACCGGCGACGAGATCACCCGGACGGCGGCCGAGCCGATCTCCGGCCATACTGTTGTCGCCACGTCCGGAGCGTCCGGTCAACTGGTGCCGGCCGACAGCGCCGACACCGCCATTGCGCCGGCGGTCCTCGGGATCATCACCAGCGCGGTCGAGGCCGGGGCATCCGTCACCGTCCGGGCTCAGGGAGAGGTCGAGGAGTCGGGGTGGTCCTGGTCTCCTGGCCAGTTCATTTTTTGTGGCGCCGACGGGGTGCTGACCCAGACCCCGCCGTCGTCCGGTTTTTTGTTGATCGTCGGGTGGGCAATGACGCCGACCCGGATGTTTGTCCGGCTCATGCAGCCGGTATATCTCACATAGGGGGTTAAAATGGCTGGGAACAAATACATCTACAACAACTCCGGGGCATTGGCGGAAAAGGAGCTGATCCAGTCGTCCGCCGGTGCCGGTGACGCGGGCAAGGGGATCGCCCTCGACAGCGCCGGGAAGCTCGACAACAGCTTTATGCCCACCGGCATCGGAGCCGAGACCAAGCAGCTCACCACGTCCGAGGACCTGTCGAGCGGAGACTGGGTGAACATCTACGACAACACAGGGACTCCGACCGCGAGGAAGGCCGACGCCACGACGGTAGGCAAGCGGGCACACGGTTTCGTCCTCGCGGGGACAACCAGCGGCTCAAACGCCACCGTTTACGTGGCCGGGATCAACACCGGCCGGAGCGGGCTGACCGGCGGCACGACCTACTTCCTGGCGGCTACCGCCGGGTCTGAGACGGACACCGCCCCCAGCGCGTCCGGGAACGTCGTCCAGGAAGTCGGGATCGCGCTGAGCGCTACCGAGGTCGCCTTCCAGCCCAGCAAGCCGATCACGGTGGCGTAATTGGCAGCTAAAGCGGTTGTCATTGACGGCGGGGAGCTGAAATACCTCGCGGCCGCCCGCTGGCCCGTCCAGTTGTCGGGTGCCGGCATAACACCGGCAACCACGTCCGGTTGCGATTCCCCGGATGCCATGGAGACATCGACCAACAAAGTCTGCATCCGCCGGGCCGGGTTCCCGGATGACGCGGACTCCTACGGCTGGTGGACCCTCGTCACGCCGTCCAACTGGGACGGGACGATACAGGTTGAGAAAATCGTTTGGAGCGCCGATGCCGGGACGGCGGCGCAGACGGTCGAATGGGAGCTCGCGGCCGTCGGCGGCGGGGACGGTGACGCGCTGGACGCCGCTGTCGGGACGGCCGTCTCGGTTTCGGATTCGCTGATCGCCACCGGGGACCGGCATATCTGCGGGAGCGGGGCGAGCCTGACTCCGGCGGGGTCTCCGTCGGCCGGGGACGAGATTCATTTCCGGCTGGCGCGGGATGTGTCGGCGGGAACGCTGGCTCAGACGGCGTACCTTCATGAAATTTTGATTACGCTCGGCCTTTCAGGGGCGAGCGCATAGGGGGGAACCATGGCACTGACACTATTGCAACGGCATCAACTGGATCAATCCGCTGGATTTCAGGGCCGGGTCCGGATCGCCCTGTTGGACGCGGCCAATTCGATCAAATGGGAATCCGATCAGACTGCGAACCACGCCGAGCGGGTGAACCTGGCCGATGCCATCCTGGCGGATGGCAACGCGGCGGGGCGGATGGTCGCCCGGTTCTTGCCGTTTCTTCACACACACTCCGCCGTGATTGCGAGCGGCGCGGAGATATCCGACACGGATTTGTCCGGGGCCGTCGGGTC
>CAZWGY010000168.1:0-9249 GCA_964633575.1 uncultured Desulfobacteraceae bacterium | reverse complement strand
GTCTTTCCAAACAAAACCTCCGAGGTTTCCAGTAAAGAGACCTCCGAGGTTTCCAGCAATGAGACATCCGGGGTTTCCAAAACCTCCGAGGTCTTCCCAAACAAAACCTCGAAGGTCTTCCCAAACAAAACCTCCGAGGTCTCACCAGTATGGTTGCCCATAACGGGCGGACACGCGGATCACGGGCGAACACGCGGATTACGGGCGGACAGACGGGTCCGGCCCTGCGAGTCGGATGCCCCGGAGAGCGACGACGAGGAGGAGAAGCGGCCATGAAGGAACAATTTGTATCGGGCCTGAAAAACGGGGAGGCGGTGGCCGACGTCTTTGTCCTCTTCGAACGGTCCCTGGCCCGGAAGCGGGACGGCGAGGCCTTTTTAACGGTAACCCTGGCTGATCGGACCGGCCGAATCCGGGGAGTCCAGTGGGACCGGGCCGGCGAAACCCTGTCCGCGGTCTCGACCGCCGATTACGTCCGAATCCGGGGAAACGTCTCCGAATACGCGGGAAAGCCCCAGGTGGTCATCACGGAAATGACCGCCGAAGCCCACGACGTCCTCGACCCCGCCGATTTCATCCCCGCCACGAACCGGAACGTTGACGCCATGTTCGACCGTCTCACCGCGCTGGTAACGGAAAAGATCACCCGGCCGCCGTTGAAGCAGCTTCTGGCCGCCTTTTTCGAGGATGCCGAGTTCGTCCAACGGTTCAAAACCGCTCCGGCCGGCCGGCAAATGCATCACGGCTATCTTGGCGGCCTGCTGGAGCACACCCTGTCCATGGCCATCCTGGTGGACCGCCTGGCCGGTCATTACAGCGGCATCGATATGGACCTGTTGCGGACGGGAGCGATCCTTCACGACGTGGGAAAGGTCCGGGAATACACCGCCGGACCCCGGATCGACTATACCAGTGAGGGGCGGCTCCTCACTCACATCATCATCGGCTGTCAGATGATCGACGAAAAAATTCGGGAAATCGACGGGTTTCCCGCCGAGGAAGCCATGCTCCTGAAGCACCTGGTGGTCAGCCACCACGGCTTCCGGGAGTACGGCTCCCCCGAGCCGCCCAAGACGGTTGAGGCGATTCTCCTCAACTTTATCGACGAGATCGATGCCAAGGTCAACGGCATCCGGGAGTTCATCGACAAGGACGCCACTCCGGGCCCCTGGACCGCCTATCACCGGCTCATGGGGCGACAGTTTTACCGGGGCAATCCGGAGCCCTCGGAGACCGGATAGATGTTCATCTCGTTCGAGGGGGGCGAAGGCGCCGGAAAGACCACTCAGATCCGGTGGGCCGCCGGTTTTCTCGAAAGCCGGGGCCATTCGGTGGTTCTGACCCGGGAACCGGGCGGGACCGCGGCCGGAGCCGAAATCCGGGCCACGCTCCTGGCTCCGCGGGAGCGGGACATCAACCCGATGACCGAGCTGCTCCTCTACATGGCCGACCGGGCCGAGCACCTGGCCGCGGTGATCGAGCCCGCCATTGCCGCCGGAAAGTGGGTCCTCTGCGACCGGTACGTGGACGCGACCGCCGTTTACCAGGGCGCGGTCCGGGGGTTGGGGGACGATCTCGTGGACCGGCTTCACCGGGAGTTGCTGGGGGGGCGGATGCCGGACCGGACTTTTCTTTTGGACCTCCCGGTGGAAACGGGGCTGGCCCGGGCCATCGAGGCATTGGGGGACGGATCCCGGAACCGCGATGAAAGCCGGTTCGAGGGAGAAGCCCTCGAGTTTCACCAATCGATCCGCCGGCGCTACCTCCAGCGGGCAAGGGAAGCGTCGGACCGGTTCCGGGTGATCGACGCCGACGCCGACCCCGAGACGGTCCGGGGGCGGATCATCGACCAGTTGAAAGCGGTGAGCTAACATGGGCGACTCAATACTCGACGCCATCGGCAACACCCCGCTGGTAACCATCCGGCGGCTCAACCCCAACCCAAGGGTCCGGATCGTCGCCAAGCTGGAATACTTCAACCCCGGCGGCTCCATCAAGGACCGGCCTGCTCTGGCCATGATCGAGGCCGGGGAGAAAAGCGGCGAGCTGACTCCCGATCTGACGGTAATCGAGGCCACCAGCGGCAACACCGGGATCGGACTGGCCCTGGTCTGCTCGATCAAGGGATACCGGCTTCTTCTGGCCATGTCCGAATCGGCCAGCATCGAGCGCCAGAAGATTCTGAAGGCCCGGGGGGCCGATATTCTCCTGACCCCCGGCCATCTGGGCACCGACGGGGCCATCGAGGAAGTTTACCGCCTGGCCCGGGAGCACCCCAATACCTATTTCATGGCCGACCAGTACAACAATCCGGCTAACTGGCGGGCACACTATTGGGGCACCGCCGGGGAGATCTGGCGCCAGACCGGCGGGGACCTTCATGCCGTCGTGGCCACCATGGGCACCACCGGAACCCTCATGGGAATCTCCCGCCGGCTCAAGGAGCTCGACCCGAAAATCCGGATTATCGGCGTGGAACCCTACCTCGGCCACAAAATCCAGGGCCTCAAGAACATGAAGGAGGCCTACTGTCCCGAGCTTTACGAAAAGGACCGGCTCGACGAGAAGGTCAACATCGACGACGAGGAAGCCTTCGAGATGACCCGGTGCCTGGCCCGGACCGAGGGCCTGTTCGTGGGGATGAGCAGCGGGGCGGCAATGGTCGTGGCCCGGCAAATTGCCGAAAGGATGACCGGGGGCACGGTGGCGGTCATTTTGCCCGACGGCGGCGAGCGGTACCTGAGCACCTCCCTGTTCACGGTCCGGGAGACGGTGGACCTCCGGCTCTTCAACACCCTGAGCCGGGAAAAGGAAGCCTTTGTGCCGGGGATACCGGGAAAGGCTTCGGTCTATTCCTGCGGCCCCACGGCTTACCGGCGGCTCCACCCGGCTGAGTACCGCCGGTTCATCTTCTCGGACCTCCTCCGACGCTACCTGGCCTACCGGGGTTTCGAGGTCACCCATGTCATGAACATCACCGACCTCGACGACAACACCATCGCCGGGGCCGAACGTGAGGGGGTCGAGCTGGCCGAGCTCACCGAGCGGTACGTCCGGGTCTTCCGTGAGGACCTCGAACTGTTGGGGATCGAGCCGGCGGACCATTACCCCCGGGTCAGCCGGCATGTTGACGACATGGTGGCCCTGGCCGAGCGGCTGGTCAAAAAAGGGGTGGCCTACGAGAAGCTCCGATCCCTCTATTTCGACATCTCGAAAGTGGCCGATTACGGGAAGCTGTCGGGAGTGGACCTCGACAAGATTCGCCTGGGGGCCACCGTGGACCTCGATGAATATGAAAAGGACAACCCCCGGGATTTCACGTTGTTCAAGCGCTCCCGCCTGTCCGAGCTCAAACGGGGAATCTACGTCAAGACCCCCTGGGGGAACGTCCGGCCCTCCTGGCATCTCCAGTGCGCGGCCATTTCCATGAAGTACCTGGGGGAGAGCTTCGACATCCACACCAGCAACCGGGATCTGGTCTTCCCCCACCACGAAAACGAAATGGCCATTGCCGGGGCTCTCACCGGCAAGCCCCTGGCGCGTTACTGGCTCCACTGCGAGCGGCCCTGGGTGAGCGATGACACATCCGGGGATGCTGATAGCAGCCTGACCCTGGACGACCTGGCCGAAATGGGCTACGACGGCCGGACGGTCCGGTTCTGGCTCCTGTCGGCTCACCACCGGAAGCCGATGACCTTTTCCCGGTCCCGCCTGAAAGGGGCGAAGCGGGGACTGAACCGAATCGATACCTGCATCCGGGCCCTCCGGGCCGTCGAGTCGGGAACCCCGGCCGCCGACGACATCGACCAGCTCCTATACGATATCAAGGCGGGATTCGTCGGCCGGATGGATGACGACCTGAACGTAGCCGCCGCCCTGGCCAACCTGTTTCGGGCCATCCGCCGGGTCAACGGCCTTCTGGCCGACGGCCGGATCGACCCGGCCGGAGCCGGCAAAATCATCGAGGCATTCCGGGGGATCGATGGAGTCCTCCGGATTTTCGATTTCGGTGAGGTTCTGGATGACCCCCGGGTTCAGCAGTTGATCCGCGAGCGGGAAGCCGCCCGCCGGCGGCGGGATTTCGACCGGGCGGACCAGCTCCGGAAGGAGCTAACGTCATTAGGCGTATCGGTCCGGGACAGCCGGACCGGCGCCCCCTCCCGAGGAGAGACATGATACCGGCATATTTTCCGTTGACCTTTGTATCCGACCGGATCGCGGCGGCCCTGGCCGCCTGCTTCCCGGTTACCGCCGTTTACCGCCCGACCCTCGACCCGACGGGTCGGCCCGAGGCCCTGGCTCCTTATGTCTCCGCCGGCCGGATGGAACTCCGGGTCCCCGTTGCCGAAGCCGGCGACGAGCTCCGGGCCCGGTTTGCCGCCTATCGGGAATGGGCGGAACGCCATCCTGGGCTCGACATGAGCTACTTCAAGCATTTCGGGGATGCGGTGCCCTTTTTCGACGAGACCTCCCGAGCCAGCATCCAGGCCGAAATCCGCCGGGGCCGATCCGCTCAACCGCCGACCCCCGATCCGCTCTTCGATGCCCGGCTCTTTCTGCTCATCGCCGAGGACCATGACCGGCACCGGTTCGAGGTGAGCCGGGAGCTTCATTCGGTGGACCGGCTTAACCGGTCCCTGTTCGCTCATCTCCGGGGGGATGAAGCGGACGCTCCGCCACCAGAGGCCGACACCGTCGAGGACCCCGGCATCCACCTGACCAACCGGCGGATCGCGGCCTGGGCGACGCTCCGGGCCGCTGACCCGGCACCGCCGAAGCTGCTGGTCACCGACAGCCGGGCGGCGCTGGACAGCCTTCTCGAAGATCGGCCGGGAACCCGGGAGATTTTCAGAATCGGGAACATCCCCGTGCCCCCCGAACCCACAGCGGATGTTCCCCCCTTCGCGGCCTGGCTGGCCGACTTTATGGTCCCTTCCATCCAAGGCGCCGCGCCGGCCGAATTACACCCCGCGGGCCTTGCTCCAGGCGAAGGCCTGCCCACTTGTGAATTGACCTTGTTCTCAACCACCGGGACAGCCGAAGCCGTCCTGTCCGGTGAGGCCGGAGCGCCGGAGGACCGAACGGGGGTCGCTCTGATTACCCCGGCCGGATAAGCCGTCAACGCCGCGATGGGCCTATAACAATTGGCTAATATTGCTAATTGGATCGAAGCGGATGGATTTTTGGGATGATTCGAAAAAAAGCGAAACAGAGGCTTGACTTCGGCGGGCTGATTGGTATATGGGGTTGCCCAACGATTGAGATCTTGGGTTATCTCATATTACAGACACTCAGAATGAGAAAGGAGATGTAGTAAAATGGCGTTTATTCCGACTGTTGATGAGGATAAATGTGCGGGCTGCGAGGAATGCGTGGACGTCTGCCCCGTTGAGGTCTTCGAGATGCAGGACGGCAAATCGGTGCCGGTGAACGCGGAGGAGTGCCTCGGCTGCGAAAGCTGTATCGAGGTCTGCGAAGAAGATGCCATCACCGTTGAGGAAACCTGATTGACCTGAAAGAACCCCCGCCGTCTCCCGCCCGTCCCGGGCGGGAGACGGTCCCGCCGGCCATTCATCTCCCGCTCCGAGCGGATTTCCTTTCTCACCGACCATGAGCTCACGCTATCACATCATTGAAAGCCCTTTGGGTTCCCTGGGCCTCGTCCGTCAAGCCCCCTCGCCGCCCCTCCGGCGGGTCTATCTCCCCCTGGCCGGGGAAGCGGCCCTCCTCCGGCGGATACGCGGGGACTGGGGGGCGGATATTCAACGCGCCGGGAAGCGCACCATAGCCGCCCTCGAACCCGTTATCGAGGCATTGGCCGACTATTGGAACGGAACGCCCATCGAGCCCCCTTATGCGCTGCTCGACTGGACCGGGGTGACGGACCTTCAGCGGGCCGTGTTGATGGCGGTGGCGGCCATTCCCTTCGGAGAGGTCCGGTCATACGGAGAGATCGCCTCGATAGTGGGTCGCCCGAGATCAGCCCGGTTCGTGGGCAACACCATGGCCCGGAACCCCTTCCCCTTGCTTATTCCCTGCCATCGGGTGGTCCGGGCGGACCGGTCGCCGGGCGGCTTCGGCGGCGGGCCGGACATGAAACGCCGGCTCATCGGGATGGAAACAAGGATTTAGGATAATCAGGGAGTTTTCGAGACCTCCGGGGTTTCCAAAAGGTTGGAAACCTCGGAGGTCTTCACTCGCGGGGCCATGGAGGATCAGGTTTGACGGCCGGGGATGCTTCCGCGCCCTTGGCGCTGACGCCGTCCCCGGCTATCCGCGCTGGTCCGGCGGGGGCTCGCTGAAGTGGCGGACCTCGTAAACCTTCACATCCACATCCCCGGACCGCCAGCAGTCGGCCGACAACCGGGCCTTCTGGCAGAGGTGAGTCAGAAAGGTTTCCGGGTCGGGAAGCTGGTCCCAGACCTGGGGCAGAAACGTGGCCCGGTTCCATCCCTTTTCGAGGATAACGCCGTGGACGCCCGGCTTGAGCTTTTTCTTGAGGTCCTCGCCGTCGGTGTAAGTAAGGGGCTCGGGCCGGGTCAGGACGCTGATTTCCAGGTCCACCGTCTCCAGCTCGTCGGCGGACAGGGGCGGAAAACGCGGGTCCTGGAAGGCGGCGTTGGTGGCGTTTTCCATCACCCCGTCGATCAGCGGCCGGGTCGGCTCCAGGGAGCCGATACACCCGCGGAGGGCGCCGCCTTTATGGAGGGTGACAAAACAGGCCCGCGGCTCGGTCATCGCCGCCGAGGGAGACTCGGGGCGATCGACCGTCTCCCGGTCGCGCAGCCGGGCTTCGATGGTGGCGCGGGCCAATTGTAGCAATGCGGCTTGATCGGTCTCAGTCAGCTCCGGCATCGATTATCCTCCCGTGGATTCCTTGATGAAAAACAGCCAGTACATGAACACCACAAACGCCCCGACGGTCACAATGGCGCTGATGTTGGCCATCCAGTTGATCGGTTTCTTGGCAATCCCGTACTCGTTGGGGGGACCAACCTTGTTGTGGCAGGAAAAACACTGGGTATCGTCAATTCCGAGGGTGACGGAACAATAAGGACACTTCTTGGTGGTTTCCTTCATGACGCGCCGGCTCCTCCGCCCGTTCGGGCACTTGGGTCAATAATGGGAAAATCCTGGCATTGTACTCGGATGTTGGCCGTTGTGCCGGGTCAATTGAGCATCTCCCGAATCTCGCTCTGGGCCTTGACCTGGTCCAGCCAGGCGTTAAACGTCTGATACTGCTTCCGCTGGAGCAATTGTTGCCGCACCGATTCGGCTTCCTTGTCAAAGTCTTCCCGCTCCGGATACTTTCGTTCCGCGAACCGGATGACGTACCAGCCGTTTCGAGCCTTTAGCGGGGCGTCTGGATAGGGATTGTCCGCCGACAGCCCAAAGGCCGCCTGGGCGATGGCTTGCTCCCGGCCGATCCCCGGAATGGCCTCGTTCCGCTTGAAGGGCTCGGAGCGCTGGAATTCTGGAAATTCGGGCGTGTCCGCCGCCTCATCTTCTTCGGCGGGGGACTCCGACGCTTCTTCACCTGATGCCGTTGCCGTTTCGGTCGGCTCGCTTTCCGCCGGTTCAGCCTCGCCTTCAGCGTCGAAAGCGGCCTCACCGTCCGGTTCCGGAGCCTCGGCCGGCGATTCGGTCAGGGATGCCAGAAAGGCTTCGGCGTCGGCCCGAGCCAGCTCCTGCTGACGCTCCCGACGGAAGTCGGCCCGGACCCGATCGGCCACATTCTCGAATTCATCCAGGGTGGCCTCAAGCTTTTCGACCACTTCGATCAGGTAATAGGCATCACCGATCTTGGTGATGTCGCTGATCTCGTTTTCCGCCAGGGAAAAGGCCGCCGATGCTATCCGACGGGGATTGGCGATGGCGTCGTCACCCGTGGGACCGGAGCGGGTGAAGAAGTCGGTGGTCAGAAGGTCGGCCGACGTGGCGGCGGATACTTCGGTCAGGCCGTCTCCGGGGGCGACGGAATAGTAGGCGGCATCGGCCGCGTCATAGGCCAGGGAAAGGCCCCGCTCCAGGGCCAGGGTATCCCGGATATCATCCCGCACCACTTCTAAAGGCTTGGTGGATTCGGGAGTTTTGTTCTCCACCTTGATAATGTGCCAGCCGAACTGGGTACGGACCGGCTCGCTGATCTCGCCGGGCTCCATGGAAAACGCCTTGTCCGAGAAAGGCTTGGCCATCCTGCCCCGCTCGAAAGTCCCGAGGTCGCCGCCCTTCTCCCGAGTGGGTCCTTCGGAGTATTGTCGGGCCAGCTCGGCGAAGTCCTCGCCGGCCCGGGCCTTTTCCAGAATCTCCTCGGCCCGCTCCCGTTTTTCCTCAATGGTGGCTTCGTCGTCGTCCGGGCTGGTTTTGATCAGGATGTGGCGAGCCGAGACCGTCTCGGGATCCGGGAATTCCGACTGGTGTGAATTGTAATAGACCTCGATCTCTTCATCGGTCACGGTCACCTGGTCGGTGTAGTCCTCGGCGGCAAACCGGAGGTACTGAGCCTTGACCTGGGGCTGGGTCTGATATTGGTCGGGATGGGCCTCGTAGTACTCTCGGACCGCCTCGTCGGTCAGATCGACCTCGTAGCCGGCCGGGTCGAAGTGAGCGTAATCGATTTGAACGGCGGCGTTTTGCCAACGGTACCACTGCCGGACCTCGTCGTCCGACACCTTGACGGAGTCCATGATCAGGCTCCGAAGCTTGGCGGAGAGCATCGACCGCCGCTGCATCTGCTCGAATTCCTCGGGGGTGAGCCGGTTGGCGTTGAGCACGGCCTGGTACCGGCGTGTGTCGAAACGGCCGGCATCGTTTTGAAAAGCCTCGATCCCGGCGATGGCATCGGCAAGCTCCCCGTCGGAAATCTGGAAGCTCATGGCCTCGGCCTCCTGGCGAAGCAGGGTCTCGTCGATAAGGCTGTTCAAAGCCTGCTGGTCGAGATTGAGCATCTTGAGCATCTCGTCGTTGAGGTTCCCCCCGTACATATCGCTGTAACGCTGCAACAGGTTGTTGTAAGCGGTCCGATAGGCATCAACGGTGATGGGCTCGCCGTTGACGGTGGCCACCCGGTTCCGCTGTTCATCTCCGAAGTTGCCCACGCCCCACAATACGAAGACGATGACAATGGCCCCCAGAATGATTTTGATAAACCAACTCGTGGCGTGTTCCCGCATGACACTGAGCATGTTTGAGTCCCTCACTGGAGCCGCGCCACGGGTGTGGCCGGCTCTGGCTTTCCGATGTCGTTAT
>CAZWGY010000167.1:0-9279 GCA_964633575.1 uncultured Desulfobacteraceae bacterium | reverse complement strand
CCAGGTCGGCCTCGATGTCCATGTCGAGCTCCAAAGCTTCGACTGGATAACCGGTCAGCTCGGCCACGGCGGACAAAAGCGGCTCTTCAATCTCGACCTGGGGGGCGGTCGGTAACGGCGCGAAGTCCGGTTCAGGCGCCGACAACGTCGAGCCTCCGGATTGCCCCATCAGATCGATAATCTGGCGGAGCGTCCGAAGCTCCCCCATGGCCTCGGGAGAGACGGCCGGAAGACCGGGCAACCGTTCTTCCACAGCGGAAAGGATTTCGACCCGCTTGATGGAATCGATCCCCAGGTCGGCTTCGATGTCCATGTCGAGCTCCAGGGCCTCCTCGGGATAGCCGGTCAGCTCAGCCACGGCGGCCATCAGAGCGGGCTCGATCCCGGAGGCCGGGGCGCGGTTAGAGACCTCCGAGGTTTCCAAAACCTCGGATGTCTTCGGGGGCGTCGGCGGCGCTGCCTGAGGCGGCGGCGGGGGTGGCTCAGGAGACTGCTCCTCCGCCGGCGGATGGGCCGGGGCGGGGGGTGCCGCCGTTGGCGCGGCGGCCGGTGCCGAGAACCGCGTTTCGGAGCGGCTCGGGGGATGCCCCGGATAGAGGGCGGATTCAGCCAGCCGCTGGGTGGCGGCCATCATATCCTGGAGAGTCTTGCCGGCCTCGGTCTGGGATTCGAGGAACTTCTCGTGGGTTCGGGCCGTCTGGGTCTGAATGGCCTGCATGGACCGGAATCCCTCCTGGATCACTCGCAGGGCATCCTGGAGCGGCGATGAGGCGGTTTCCCGCGATGGGGCCGTGATGGTGTCGGAATGTCGGGGCATGTTCTTATGCACTGAATGGGTTCCGGGTTCTGGGTTCTGGGTTCCGGGCTCCGGGTTCCGGGTTCCGGGTTCCTTTGTTTTCGAAGGCCTGGTCTCGCTGGGGCGAGGCGAAGTCTCCGGAGCGGTTCGGCGGGGTTCCGGAGCCGGCGAGGGCTGCTTGTTCAGAGGCGCGGGTTCACTGGAGCGAGGCGCGGCCGCCGGAGTCGGGCGGTCTTTAAAAGTTGACGGGGTTTCCAGCCGGTAGTTTGCTCCACAGAGGGGAACCCGCATCCGCTTATGCCGAGGCTCGAAAGCCGGCCGCTCCCAGGCGCTCAGGGTTACCGGGTAGCCCCTGGCCGCCAGCTCGCATAGAACCCTTGCCAGATCGGCGACACCGAAATCCCGGCCCGCTGAGGCGTCCACGGCAATGGCGACGGCTTCGTCGGTGTCGATAGTGGCCCGGACCAGGCCGGTGAGGACGGCTTTGGGGCCGGCCTCCAGAAAGGTCCGGATGCCGTCATCGGCCATCCGCCGGACCTGGTCCATGAACCGCACCGGCCGGACCATCTGGTCGGCCAGAAGCCGGCGGACCTCATCGGTCGAATCGGGGTAGGGGCCGGCCGTGACGTTGGCATAGACCGGGATGCCGGGCGGCGCAATCGATACCCGGTCCAGGGCTTCCCGAAAGGGAGCGGTCGCGGCTGCAAACGGCGGGGTGTGAAAGGCGGCGGCCACCGGCAGGCGGACCGACCGCCAACCCGCTTCGTCACAGGCCTGAGCCGCCGCCTCGATCCGTTCGGCCGGGCCTGAAATAACTCCCTGGGAAGGGCTGTTCCGGTTGGCCAGAACCAGGTCCGGCCCAAACCGTTCGGCCAGGGCCTCGATATCGGCCAGGGGGGCGAAAACGGCGAGCATCCCGCCGCTGCCGTCATCGGCCGCCGCCATGGCCTGGCCTCGAGCCGCCGCCAGGTCCACGAGGGCGTCGGGATCGATGGCGCCCCCCACGCTGAGTGCCACCAGCTCGCCGAAGCTGTGCCCGGCGGCCGCGTCCGGGCGGATTCCAAATCGGTCGAGGACCGCCAGGATCGCCAGGCTCACCGCCCCGATGGCCGGCTGGGCCACGTCGGTCCGTCTCAGGTCCGCTTCCCGACGGGCTTTGGCTGAATCGTCGCCATCCGCCGCCGGGAGCGGGTAGATTCGGTGGCTGAGCCGGTCCGATCCCGCCGCCCGGACCCGGAGATCGGCCCGCTCGACGGCCCGCCGGGCTTCGGGAAAAACGCAGACCAGATCCGCGCCCATATTCACGTATTGGCTTCCCTGGCCGGGAAAGAGAACCCCCAGGCCGCCGGCCCGCCGGCCCTCGCCGTAGTAGGTCCCCGCCGGCAGGCGGAGAGGCTCCCCGTAGCCCGCCGACAGCGCCTCAGCGGCCCGGTCAACAGCCGATTTCAGAGCCGCCCCCGGCGGCTCCGGGTCCTTTAAGACCATCAGCAGCCGGTGGGGCATCTCCGATGAAAACCCGGCCCGGGACCTGGCCGCTTCGAAGGCGAGCCACTCGGCGTCGGCTGTTTCCGGAATCCGGGCGGACAGGTCCGCCAGTTGATCGGTCAGGTCTTGCCGCGATTCCGCGGACAGGGCCACGATTTCAACGGAGCCGTCCCAGGCCGGAGCCTCGGGGCCGCCGACATATTCCTCCAGAGCCACGTGAAAATTGCTCCCCCCGAAACCAAAGGCGCTCACCCCGGCCCGGCGGGGATGATCCGCCTCTTGAAGCCAGGGCCGTCGGCGGGTGTTTAAGTAGAACGGGCTGTCGGCCAGTTCGAGCCGGGGGTCCGGGGGGTCGGCCTTGATGGTCGGCGGAAGGACCTTGTGATGGAGCGCCAGGGCCGCCTTCATCAGCCCGGCGGCCCCGGCGGCCGCTTTGGTGTGGCCGATCATCGACTTGACCGACCCCAGGGCGCATCGGGGCTCGGTCTCCGGCCGGTTGGCAAAGACCGCCTTGAGCCCCGCGATCTCCACGGCATCTCCCACCCGGGTTCCGGTGCCGTGGGCTTCCACCAGGCCGACGGTGGCCGGGTCAATTCCGGCGGCCGCGTAAGCCTCCCGGAGAGCCTGGGCCTGCCCGTCGGCCCGGGGCGCGTAAATACTCTGAGACCGCCCGTCGCTCGACGTCCCGATCCCCCGGATGACCGCGTACACCCGGTCGCCGTCCCGTTCCGCCGCCGCCAGCGGCTTGAGCACCAGGATGCCCACGCCTTCGCCGAGCACGGTGCCGTCGGCCGACGCGGAAAAGGGCCGGGCATCGCCGGTGGGCGACAGAATCCCGGTCCGGGAAAAGCAGGTGTACATGAAGATGTCGTTTAAAAGATCCACGCCGCCGGTGATCACCATCTCCGAACGGCCGGTGATCATCTCCATCAGGGCCAGGTGAATCGCGCTCATGGATGACGCGCAGGCCGCGTCCACGGCGCAATTGGTCCCGCCCAGATCAAGGCGGTTGGAGATCCGGCCAGCCACCACGTTCCCCAGAAGCCCCGGAAAGGAGCTTTCCCGCCAGGGGACATAAGAAGCGGCGATCCGGTCCATCACCTCACGGGCCGTTTCCGGATCAACCCCCGCCGCGTCCAGAGCCGCCCGCCATCGGGGATGGCCCAGCCGGGCCCCCAGCGGAATCACCAGCTCCTGGGTCCCGGTGACGCCCAGGATCACCGACGCCCGGTTTCGATCAAACTCGCGATCCGTGCCGTACCCGGCGTCCTCCAGGGCCGTCTGAGCCGCCAGGAGCCCCAGAAGCTGTGAGGTGTCGGTGGCCTCCAGGGAATTGGGCGGGATGCCAAAGGCCGACGGGTCAAAGGAAACCGGCGAGATAAAGCCGCCCCGAGTGCAATAAACGTGATCCGGCCGCTTGGGATCGGGGTCGTAGTAGTCCTCGGCCGACCAGTGAGTGGGCGGGACATCGGAAATGGCGTCCAGGCCGTGGAGCAGAAGGTGCCAGTAGGCCGTCAGGCCGGATGCCCGGGGGAAAAACCCCCCCATCCCGATGATGGCCACGGGAGGCATTGAAGTGGATTCGATAACCTTGGGGTCCAACGCGGTCAAACCTCTTAGTGCTTAGTAATGAGTAATGAGTGCTGAGCGATGAGTGCTGAGTGCTGAGCGATGAGTGCTGAGTAATGAGTGTTCAGTCCTCAAACCTCAGTCCTCATCATCCGCTCCAATTCCGGTCCGGGAAGCGGATGAAATCGCTCCGCCTCAGCCGGTATCGACACGCCCTGGTTCCGGATCGACGCAGCCCGAGTAGCGACGGCGGCGCCGGCCAGGAGGTTCCGGGCCACGGTGACCACATCCCGATTTTCAGCCGGGGCCAGAAACGACCCTCGGACCCACTCGTTGAAGGCGCCGATGGCCGGACCACACCAGATCTGATAGTCGATCCGCCGGTCGGCGACTCCTTCGACCGCCCACCGGGAGGAGAGTCCCAGGTAGGATCGGAAGACCAGGGCCATCCGATGCCGGGGGTCTCGATCAGCCCGCTCGACCTGCCGGGGATCGCGGCGCTGAAAAAAGGCCCGGGTCTCAGCCCAGGCGTCCTCAAAGGATTTTTTGAGAAAATCCCGCTCCACCGTCCGGCGATCCGGGTCGGGGATCTCGGAAAAGGCGGAGTAGGTCCGGTAAAGGTCGTGGAGCCGGGCGGCCCGCTGAGGAAACATGGTGCCCCGCTTGAGGACCTGGACCCGGACGCCCATCTCGAACATATCGGCGGCGGGAGCCATGGTCACGTCAGCCTGGCCGGCTTCGGCGAGCATTTCCCGGACCGCCGCCGATGTCCCGGCCTCGACGCACGCCTGATTGATCGAGCCGGTGAGGACAAACGCGGCTCCCATGGCAAAGGCCGCGGCGGTCGCCGCCGGGGTGGCGATCCCTCCGGCAAGCCCCACGGCCGGACGCTCGACGTAGCCGTATTGATCACAGAGCTGGTCCCGGAGGGCCATGAGGGTGGGCAGGAGCGCCAGGGCCGGGCGGTTGTCGGTGTGGCCGCCGGAATCAGCCTCGGCGGTCAAATCCGATGCCACCGGGACCTCTCCGGCCAGAGCCGCTTCTTCGGCAGTCACCGCGCCGGTCCGGCGGAGTTCAGCGACGAACTTTTCCGGCGGCGGGGACAGAAACCGCCGGGCCACCTCCACCCGGCTGACCTTGGCCACCACCTGGTTGGGACAGACCACCCGGCCGTCGGGCTCCCGGTGGATGCCGTGGAGCCGATACCGGATCAGCATCGGGGTCAGGTCCAGATAGGCCGACGCACTGACGGTCCGGATTTCGTGTTTCAGATACCGGTCAACAACCGCCGATTCCAGGGCCGGATCATTGGGGCTGTGGATGAGGTTGACGCCGAAAGGACGGTCGCCCAACCGACTCTTGAGATCGACCACGGCCGCCTCAACCGCGTCCGGGGAAAGCCCGGCGGCTCCGAAAAAGCCGATCATCCCCGCTCGGGCCATTGCCGTCACCATCCGGACGGAGGTGATCCCGTTGGCCATGGCCCCGGCTATGTAGGCAAACCGGAGCCCATGTCGCCGCCGAAACCCGGAATCGCCGAGATTTTCCGCCGGGAGAGCCGGGACATGAGCCAACAGGGGATAGCCGTCCGCCGGCACCTCGACCCCGTTTCCCAGAACCGCCCGGCCCCCTTCGCCCACACCGATTCCCGTCTCCGCCCGGACCATAAAAACCGGCTCATGGAGACGGAAAAGCGCGGATCGGATGGCATCCGATCCCGTCCGGAGCTCCGAGCCGTCCGGCTCCCAATATCCCCGGATCGAAGCGTTGGTTGATGATTTGTCCACGTGCTTCCCGCCTCTCGTTACGGTCCCAGTGGCATTGACGCTCCGTTGCGTCATAAATCATGACGCCTAAATCTATTGCTTAACCGGATTCTTTACCCCAATATCTTGTGGTTAAGCGGCGATTGGAGCACTTTTCAATGCCATCTTAATCCCGTAATTTAACCAAGCCCAAGGCAGGTGTCAAGAGAGAGTCGGCGGAACACGGCCGGACATCGGAGTGCTGAGTGCCGGTCAGACCTCCGAGGTTTCCAAATGTTTTGGAAACCTCTGAGATCTCTACCTCTTCAGTCCTCAGTCCTCTAAAACGGCTTGATGATCGACAGGGTGGTGACGTTTCCTTCGGGACGGTCCTCGGCGGCAAACTCCCACTCAGACATGAGCGACACGATAAGCCCGGCCGACGGGATGACGGCGCTCACGTGGGGACCGACGGCGTAAACCTGATCGTGGACGCCTTTGTCCCAGGCCACGTCGGCCCCGGAATCGTCGCTCACCTGCCACTGGCAGTAGCCGGCCAGCCCGATGTCCCAGATCCAGTTGCTTTTGACGGTCCGGCCGACGCCCCATTCGAAGTGAAAGTCATTGCCGGGGGTGATATCCGTGTCTTCCTTTTCAAAGTGGACCTCGTAGCGCCCGAGAATCGAAGCCGACCAGAGCTTTTCGGCATCCGGATACCAGGTCCCGCCAAAGGAGAACATGGCCGTCCAGAAGCCCTTGCCGAGGGAAGCCGGATTTCCCGCTTTGTAATTCCCGGTGGGCAGATAGGCGGCCGCGCCCACCACGGCGTCATATTGCCGGCCGTGCCAGGCGAGGATAAACGGTTCGATCACGATATCGCCGAGGCCGAATTCGTCGCCGGAAATCCCGAAGGCGCTCAGCTCGATGTCCTGATACAGCAGCGGGATAAAAAAGTCGGCCCCGTAGTCCGCTCCCAGGATTTTGTAGTCCGTCACCCATAAAAACCGATGGACGTTGGCAAAGACCGTGGCGTCGAATCCCACGTTCAGCTCGTCGCCATCCCCGTCGGTGAGGGTATCAGCGAGGTAAAGGGTGTTGTACATCCGATAATACCGGCCCGGCGGCGGGAGCGTGGCGGCCTTGATCCCCTCGACGCCGTTGACGTAATGGCCGGTTTCCGCGGCGATCCCGGTGAGGGCCAGACCGACCAGCAACAGGGTGATCCCGATGATCCCCGATAAACGTCTCATACTTTCTCCTTGATTAAAATTTTTTACAAAATTTGCATCGGCGGTGAGCGACCGCCCATCCCTTTGTCGACGGGCTTTCCCTTACCCGGTTCAGGCGGTTTTCGCAAGGTAAAAGTCGGCTTATGGAAGCGACGGGGCAACGCCGGAGTCGCATCCGCCCGCCGGATCGAAGGCCGCAACATCTTGACAATCGGCGCCGGGTGGGAGACGCTGA
This sequence comes from uncultured Desulfobacteraceae bacterium, assembly GCA_964633575.1. Classification (GTDB taxonomy): domain Bacteria; phylum Desulfobacterota; class Desulfobacteria; order Desulfobacterales; family JAABSP01; genus CAYNGG01. The sequence continues at coordinate 2,220 of CAZWGY010000167.1, read as the reverse complement.
GGACTGAGTGATGCTATAGACCTCCGAGGTTTCCAAATGTTTTGGAAACCTCGGAGGTCTGATGAGGACTGAGTGTTGGTGGCGGGGACGGGGATTCCGGCGGAAGCCCCCGCCCCCGTGGAAACCGGTTGCGGGGGCGGACCTGTGTGTCCGCCCCGGCTGAGGAGACGGCTATGCGGGTCCTGCTGATTTACGTCATCACCGAAAACGTCAACATGCCGGTCCTGCCCCTGGGGCTGGCCTCCGTGGCGGCGGCGGCCGAAGCCGACGGCCACGCGGTCCGGCTGATCATGGTGGGACGAGACGATTGCCGGGCGGGAATCGAGGCGGCGGTTGCCGGGTGGGCGCCCGACGTAATCGGGATCTCGGTGAGAAACATCGACGACCAGAGCCGTGAGTCGCCGGCCTTTCTGCTGGCCGACGTCCGTCCGGCGGTTGAGGCGTGTCGTCGGGCCGGCCCGGCGCCGGTGGTCGTGGGCGGAGCCGGATACAGCATTTACCCGGAGGCGGCCCTCGAATACCTCGGAGCCGATTACGGAGTCCGGGGAGAGGGGGAGCGGGCCTTTGTGGCGCTGCTCCAGCGACTTGCCGCCGGGGTTCCGCTCGACGGCATCCCCGGCCTGGTCCGGCCCGGCCCATCTTCGGCCGTGCCGCCCCGGCCGATTCACCGACTGGATGATCTGCCCCTCGTCGATCCATCGAGGCATCTGCATCTGCCCGATTCCTTTGACGGCGAGGAGATCTGGATGCCGTTCGGGACCCGGCGGGGTTGCCCCATGGGATGCAGTTACTGCTCGACGGCCGGTATCGAGGGTCGGATGATCCGCAGGCTGTCCCCCGAACGGGCGGTGGCGGCTCTGTCCCGGTTTGTCTCGGCCGGATTCAGCCGGTTTTTCTTTGTGGACAACACCTTCAACCTGCCCCGGGCTTATGCCAGGCGGCTCTGCGAGGCCATTGCCGCCGCTGACCTCGGCATTCAGTGGCGGTGTATCCTCTACCCCTGGAAGGTGGATCCGGATCTGGCCGACAAAATGGCCGCCGCCGGCTGCGTGGAGCTGTCCCTGGGCTTTGAAAGCGGTGATCCCGACGTGCTCCGGGGGCTCAACAAGCGGTTCGGGCCGGACGAGGTCCGCCGGATCTCGGACCTGTTCGGGGAGCGAGGCATCCGGCGGATGGGGTTTCTTCTTCTGGGGGGTCCCGACGAGAGCCTCGAATCGGCTGAGCGGTCCCTGGCCTTTGCCGACTCCCTGAATCTCGAAGCGGTCAAGATCACCCTGGGAATCCGCGTCTATCCAGGCACTCAGTTGGCTCGACGGGCCGCGGCCGAGGGGGTGATCGACCCGGCGGACCCGCTGCTCCGGCCGACTTTTTATCTCCGGCCGGAGCTGTCCGCCCCGCTTCGGGAAATGGTGGGCCGGTGGATGGCTGATCGACCCAACTGGATGTTTTAGGTAATCCGCGGTCTAGTGGTGCCGGATGTCGATGACCAGCCGGGCGGGATCGGTCAGCTCGATGACCCGGTAGCCGTTGGGCACGGCGGTGGCGAGGACCCATTCGAGGGTTTCCTCGGCATCACAGATCATCTCGGCCTGTTGGAGCACCGGCAATCTGTACTTTCGCTCGCCCCGGTGGATGGTGGGCGTCCCGGCGGCGGTATGAGCCCGGGCCGGCTGCATCCGAATCCGGAGATACCCGTCGCCCGGCAGGGAAACCGACTCGCCGTCCGTACATCGACGGACCGGCCGGTCGATATATTCCACCTGATAGGCCGGGATGACCCCGTTTTCGAACTCGAAAACCATTCGGTCGAATCCCGCGTGGCGCCCTTCGCGCAGCTCCCGCAAAACAGCGGAGACGGCGGGGGGGGCGTCGGCCGACTCCACGATGCCGATTGTCCACGAGAGGTCCGGCGAGGCGGTGACGGCGGCGACCGCCGGATCGTCGGGGACATCAACGGGTGGCGTCGTGCGACAACTCAGGGCTGAGCAGACGGTCATGAGGGCCAGGGTCAAGAGAATAGTTCGGAGCGGTTTCATGGCACTCCCTCTTCCGGGATACAAAGGTTGGCGTTAAGGGATGGACGGCTTTTCGGCATGGCAGGCCATCCGGCGCCCCGCTGGTTATGCCGGCAAGGTAAAACACCGTCGGCCTATAAGCTCATGCGATGCTGTTTATATCGATTCGGGCGATGATTGCAAGGAAAAAGTGGTCATTTCGGGG
>CAZWGY010000166.1:0-9294 GCA_964633575.1 uncultured Desulfobacteraceae bacterium | reverse complement strand
CCGACCGGCCCGGCGGTCCGGACGAGGGTCGGGCCGAAGGAGGTCGGGACGCTCCGGGTTTCAGCCGGGACCGGCCACCGCCGTTCTCGCATCCGGTACCGGGCCAGGTAGCGGTCCCGGGCCGCGTCGGAACGAAACGGGTGGGGCGAGTCGGGCCGGGGCATCGTCGGCGGGCGACGGATCTCGGCGGCTTGGGGCATGACCGTTGTCCTTTCTATTCCGAGAGAACCTCCCGGACCTTTTCGATGAGGGCGCGGACGGAAAAGGGCTTCTGGATGAAGTTGACGCCTTCCATGAGGACGCTGTGGTGGGCGATGACGTTTTCGGTGTAGCCGGACATGAAGAGGACCTTGAGGTCCGGGTGGGTTTCGGCGACCCGTCCGGCCAGGGTCTTGCCGTCCATGTCGGGCATGACCACGTCGGTGAGCAGGAGGTGGATCGGGCCGTCGTGGCCCGCCATCTCTTTCAGGGTGTCCCGGCCGTTTTCGGCATCGATGACCCGGTAGCCCCGGCGTTCGAGGATCCGTCGGGCCAGCCGTCGGACCATCTCGTTGTCTTCGGCGACCAGAACCGTTTCCCGGGGGGGTTCAGAAGATGCCGGAGCGGGGGCCTCGACCGTCTCCTCGGCGGCCTCGCCGGCCAACGGGAGATAGACTTTAAACGTGGTCCCCCGGCCGAGCTCCGAATAGACCCAGACGTGGCCGCCGTGCTGTTTGACGATCCCGTAAACGGTGGCCAGCCCGAGGCCGGTGCCCAGGTCGGCCTTGGTGGTGAAAAAGGGCTCGAAGATGTGCTTCCGGGCCTCCGGGTCGATCCCGGTCCCGGTGTCGGAGACCGCCATCATGGCGTAGGGTCCCGGATTGACCTGGGTGTGGACGGCGCAATAGGAATCGTCCAGAAAAGTGGGGGAAACCTCGATGGTGAGGGTCCCGCCCCGGGGCATGGCATCCTGGGCGTTGACCGCCAGGTTCATCAGGACCTGACCGATCTGCCCGGCATCAGCGCGGATCGGGCAGGGCGACGGGTCGGAAAGGATCCCCAGGGAGATGTTCTCCCGGAGAGTCCGCCGGAGGAGCTTTTCCATCCGCTCCACCACCCGGCGGAGGTCCAGAATCCGGAACTCCATGAGCTGTTTCCGGCCAAAGGCCAGGAGCTGCTGGATCAGGTCCCGGGCCCCCCAGGCCGCCCGTTCGATCTGCCGGACCGGCTGGAAATGGCGGCTCGACGGGTCGAGGTCCTCCTGGATGAGCTCGGCGTATCCGAGGATGGGAGAGAGGAGGTTGTTGAGATCATGAGCTACACCGGCGGCGAGCCGGCCCACCGATTCGAGCCGCTGGGACTGGCGGAACTGCTCCTCAAGCTCCAGCTCCCGGGTGATGTCCCGCTTGACCGCCACGAACCGTTCGATCCGGCCGGCATCGTTTCTGAGCGGGGAGATGGTGCAGTCTTCGGTGAAGAGGGAGCCGTCCTTCCGGCGGTTGACCATCCGGCCGGACCAGATTTTTCCGGCGGTGATGGTTTCCCAGAGGTCCGCGTAGAATCCGGGCTCCTGCTCCCCGCTTTTTAAAATCCGAGGGGTCCGGCCGACGGTCTCGGATTCCGGATAGCCGGTGATCACCTCGAATGCCGGATTGACATATTCGATCACCCCGTCGGGATCGGTGATCATCACGGCTTCGGAGGTCTGATGGACGGCTTCGGCGAGCCGCCTTGCCCGGCGCTCGGTCCGGAGCCGGTCGGTGATGTCCCGGGCGCAGGCGTAGATGATCCCCTCGATGGGGTGGCTGCGCCATTCGATCCAGCGGTAGGAGCCGTCGCGGTGGCGGTACCGGTTGGTGAAGCTCAGGAGGGGCATCTCCGCCGAGAGGGTCGAGACCGCCTCTTGGGTGGGCGCGAGGTCATCGGGATGGATGAAGTCGAAGAATTGCCGGCCCTCGAGCTCGGCCACCGGATAGCCCAGGGCATTTTCCCATTCGGGGTTGAGCCGGTGGAATCGGCCGTTGACGTCGGCGATGCAGAGCAGGTCGAGGCTGTTATTGAAAAAGGTGTCCAGCTCCCGGGTTTTCTCCCGGAGCGCGTCCTCGGCGGTCTTCCGGTCGGTGATGTCCTGAGTGGTTCCGATGATCCGCCAGGGCTCGCCGTCGGGGGTCCGGATGAGCCGGCCGAAGGAATAGAGCCATCGGACCGTCCCGTCGGGCCAGACCACCCGGTAGGTGTTGTCGAAGTCCGCGCCCGCTTCGAGGACCCGCTGGAGAACGGTCATCCCCTGCTCCCGGTCGTCGGGGTGGATGATCCGCTGGACGTCGTCGATGGTTCCGCCGAACTGGTCCATGGAGATTCCGAAGAGGGCCGCGTGCTCCTCGGACCAGTCCACCGCCTGGGTTTGTAAATCCCAGTCCCAGATCCCCATGTCGGCCGCCGACAGGGCCAGCTCCAGCCGCTCCTTGCTCTCCCGGAGAGCGGCTTCGCTCCGCTTGATCCCGGTGACGTCGGTGCTGATCCCGACCATCCCGACCGGGTTGCCGGCTGAGTCCCGGACGAGCTGGGTCCGGGAGTCGAGGATGACGGTTTCGCCGCCGTCGATCCGGTTGACCACTTCCCCGCGCCACTGGCCCTGGCTTCGGGTGGCCGCCAGGATTTCCGCCTGGGTGGCCCCCTGGATGGGGTCTTCGCCGAACTGACTCACGTGCCGGCCGATGAGGTCTTCCTCGGTTTTTCCGAAGCTCCGGCGGACGGACTCGTTGACGTAGGTGATCCGGCCGTCGAGGTCGGTGGCGGTGATCCAGTCCCGGATCTGGTTGAGGAGGTCGGCCTGGAACCGGAGGGCCTCATCGGCGTGGAGCTGGTCGGTGAGGTCGATGCCCATGGCCCAGATGGTGTCTTCGATGTCGGACAGGGCGGCCGGCAGGTAGGTCCAGCGGATCGTGCGGACGCCGCCGTCTCTGGCGGTCAGGATGTTTTCCGATTCGATATACCGGGCACCGGCCGATTCCCATTGCCGGCGGACCCGCTGCCGGGCGGCCGGGTCTGGGTAGAGGGTGGCCAGCGGGTCGGGAAGGTCCACCATCTCATCCCTGGCGTAGCCGGTCACCGACTCGCAGCGGCGGTTCCAGAAGGTGAACCGGTCGTGGCGGACGTCGAAGGCCGCCACCATCACCGGGATGTTTTCGGCCAGGCCCCGGAACCGGATCTCGTTTTCCCGGAGCGCCGACTCGGCCGCCTTCCGGGCGGTAATGTCCCGGGCGATGCTGAGGACGGCCCGGGACTCCCCGTAGTCGATAACCCGGCAGCTCAGCTCGGTGGGAATCCGCCGGCCGTCGGCGCTGACATGGACCGTTTCGATGATGGCCTGGCCCGTCTCCGAAATCTTCCGGATGCTCGCCGGAACCTTTTCGGCGTATTCAGCGGCGTCGATGTCGGCGGGGGTCATGGACAAAAGCGCCTGGCGGCTGTATCCGAGCCGCTCGACGGCGGCGTCGTTGACGTCCAGAAACCGGCCCGAGAGGTCGTGGAGAAAGATGGCGTCGGAGGTTTCGTTGAACAGAAGCCGGTAGCGGTGCTCGACCTCCTCACGGGCGTCCTCGGCGGCCTTCCGGTCGGAGATGTCGCTGACGATGAGGAGCAGGCCGTTGAAGGTGGTGGCGCCGACGGCGGTGGTGGGCAGGGGCTCCGGCCGGCCCTCGAGGCGGGCATCGAATGTTCTCCCCGAGCGGCTTCGGATCTGGATTTCCATGACCTTGCCGGCCGGTTTTTTGAAAAATGCCTTGAAACGGGAGAGAAAGACGTTCCGGTCCGGGTCATCCAGCCAGTTGGAGAAGGGCTTGTGACCGAGGTCGGCGGGCACCTCGCCGATCATCTCGGCAAATGTGGCGTTGGCCTGGCGGATGATCCCGTGGTTGTCGATGACCAGGTAGCCCACCGGAGCCCGGTCAAATATCCGGAAGAACTGGTTTCGGGCGATCTCCAGCTCGCGGCGGGCATCCCGCAGAGCGTCGTTTTGGGCCTCGATGACCTTCTGCCGGGCGCAAAGGCCCTCCAGCAGCTCCCGGATCGCTTCGGGGGACAGGGCCTCGATGGCGTCGGGCGATCCGTCGAGGAGAGCCTCGGCCTGCTCCCGCAGTTCCTGAAAGTCGATCTGACGCTCGGTCATCCGCTGCCTCTCACGGAATGGGCGACGGGTCGAAGAAACCACGGTCGATCATGGGGCGCCTCCTGGTCCGGTCGGAGAAGAGATCTATAAAAAAAGCCGGGATACCGATGTCGGTCGGCAACCCGGCTGTCTGGATCAGACCCGTGGCTTTCCGTCCCCGTATTGCTACGGGTTTGGCTTTCTCTCAGCGGGGCTCCCGGATGAAAACGGGGCGGCCGAGCCTGGAGCGGCGCCCCCGTGAAAACCATCATGGTGCCGGGGGCGGGAATCGAACCCGCATGGGATTGCTCCCGGAGGATTTTGAGTCCTCTGCGTCTACCAGTTTCACCACCCCGGCACTGTTCGCCATCCTATGAAAATCAGGCGTGGATGTCAACCAATTTGCGCCCGTCGAGCCCCTTCCGGATGGCCGCCGTCGGGACCGCCCCGGCCCGGCGGACGGCGGGGGGATCGACGGTGAGGTCCACGACGGTGGAACCCGGCCCGCCCCGCAGCGGCCCGGCGTCGAGGACGAGATCAACCCCGTCGATCAGCTCCGCCGGGAGGTCGGAAACCGAGGCGCATCCCGGCTCGCCGGATCGGTTGGCCGAAGTCCCCGTGATCGGACCGCCGACGGCGGCAACCAGGGCCGCGGCAACGGGATGGGCCGGGAGCCGAACCCCCAGCCGGCCGGTGCCGGCGGTCAGAGGCGCGGGGACTTCGGGGCGGGCGGCCAGCACCAGGGTCAGTCCGCCGGGCCAGAACCGGTCCATGAGGGCCGTCGCCGCATCCGGCACATCCCGGACCAGGGAGTCCAAAGCCCGGCGGTGGGGGATGAGGACGAGGATCGGGTTGTCTTCGGGCCGGCCCTTCAGGGTGTAGAGTCGATTCACGGCGTCGGCTTGCCCGGCGTCGGCCCCCAGCCCATAGAGGCCGGTGGTGGGAAAAATCACCACCCCGCCGGACCGGATGATCTCGGCCGCCCCGGCAATAACTCCGGGAGCGGGCGCTCCGGCGTCTACCCGGATAACCCTAAACCGATCCCTCAACCGATTTGGCCTTCCGCTCCACCCCCCGGGCCATGTTCGCCTTGTCGGCCCGGAGCCGCTCGGCCAGAGACTCGTCGGCCAGGGCGAGGATCTGGACGGCCAGGAGCGCGGCGTTTTTCGCTCCGGGTTTGCCGATGGCCATGGTGGCCACCGGGACGCCGGGAGGCATCTGGACGGTGGACAGGAGCGCGTCGAGCCCCTTTAGGGCCGATGAGTCGATGGGGACGCCGATCACCGGCAAGGTGGTGTGAGCCGCCAGGACCCCGGCCAGGTGAGCCGCGTGGCCGGCCCCGGCGATGATCACCTTCATCCCGGCGTCGGCGGCGCCTTCGGCAAACGCGGCGGCCCGGGCCGGGGTCCGGTGAGCCGACGCCACCGTCATCCGGAAGGGAACCTCGTATTGCTTGAAGACGGCGGCGGCGGCCTCCATCACCGGGAGGTCCGAATCGCTGCCCATGACGATCCCCACCCGGGGCGGGACCTTCATCCGGCGGAGCGCCTTCTGGCCGATGTCGTTCCGGTAGTGGACTCCGTCCCAGGAAATCCGGGAAACCGCCTCGTAAGCCCGGTCGATGGCAGACCCGACGGTCTCCCCGATGGCGGTGACCCCCAGGACCCGGCCCCCGGCCGTCACCGGGCCGTTCTCTCCGGCGTCCGTCCCGGCGTGAAAGACCACCACATCACTCATCTGGCCGGCCTCGGCCAGCCCCGAGATGGGCAATCCCTTCTCATATTTCCCCGGATATCCGCCCGAGGCCATGACCACGCAGACCGTCGCCCGGTCGTCGATGGTCAGGGTGCATTCGTGGAGCCGCTCGTCGATTACCGCCTCGAGGATCGGAACGATGTCGCCTTTGATCCGCATCAAAAGGGGCTGAGCCTCCGGGTCCCCGAACCGGGCGTTGAATTCGAGGACCTTGAGCTGGTCTCCCTGGATCATCAGGCCGGCGTAAAGAATCCCCTTGTAAGGGCATCCTTCGGCCGCCATCCCCTGAACGGTGGGGATCATCACTTCGTTCATGATCCGGCGGTGGAAGTAGGGGTCCACCACCGGCGCCGGGGAGTAAGCTCCCATCCCGCCGGTGTTGGGGCCCTTGTCCTCGTCATAAACCGGCTTGTGATCCTGGGATGAGGGCAGGGGCAGGACGGTCTTGCCGTCGGTGAAGGCGAGAAAGGAGGCTTCCTCGCCCACCAGGCACGACTCGATCACCACCTGGTCGCCGGCGTCTCCGAAGGCCCGATCCACCATGATCTGGTTGAGGGCCGCCAGAGCCTCTTCCTCGGTGGCGCAGACGATGACCCCCTTGCCGGCGGCCAAACCGTCGGCCTTGACCACGATGGGGGCCCCTCGATCCTTGATATAGGCTTCGGCGGCGGCGCGGTCGGTGAAGGTCTCTCCGGCGGCGGTGGGGATTCCGTAGGTTTTCATGATGTGCTTGGCAAAGGACTTGCTGGATTCGAGCCGGGCGGCCGCCCGGGAGGCTCCGAAGATCCGGAGGCCCTCCTTTTCGAACCGGTCCACCACCCCGGCGGCCAGCGGGTCCTCCGGCCCCACGATGGTAAGGTCGATGGATTTCTCCCTGGCGAAATCCAGGAGCTCGACCACATCCGTGGCCTTGATGGGCACACAGGTGGCAAGCTCGGCAATCCCGGCGTTGCCGGGGGCACAGAAGATCTTCTCCACCCGGGGGCTCTGGGTGATCTTCCAGATCAGGGCGTGCTCGCGGCCGCCGCCGCCGATTACCAGTACGTTCATGGCTCCTCCGTCGCGTCTTGTCCGCCGGTTTTAAGGTGGCGGGAGAGGGTTATCGGTCGCGTCCTTCCAGGCTCAGCTCGATAAGCCGGTCCATGAGCTGGCTGAAGCTGTAGCCGGCCGCCCGGGCCGCCTGGGGATAGAGACTGGTGGGGGTCATGCCGGGGATGGTGTTCGTCTCGAGGACGAATATCTCCTGACCCCGGAGGATCATATCGGTCCGGCTGTATCCCTTGCAGAAAAGAGCCTCATGGGCGGTCACGGCGTAGGACTGGGCCTTGTAAGTCAGAGCCTTGTCGATCCGGGCCGGACAGATCTCCCGGGTCACGCCGGCGGTGTACTTGGCCTCGTAATCGAAGAACTCATGGCCCGACTCGGGGATGATCTCGATGAGCGGCAGGGCCTCCGGCGATCGGTTGCCGAGAACCCCGCCGGTGATCTCCACCCCGTCGATGTATGCCTCCAGCAGGACGGTGTCATCATATTGACGGGCCAGGGCGACGGCGTCGGCCAGAGCGGACTCATCCCGGACGATGGTCATCCCGATGCTCGATCCGCAACTGACCGGCTTGACCACCAGAGGCAAACCCAGCCGGTCGGTCCACTTGGCCGTCCGAACCGGAGCCCCCTCTTCGACCCAGGTATAGGCCGGGACGGGAAGGCCGGCCATCTCGTACATCCGCTTGGCCGTCAGCTTGTTCATGGACAGGGCGCTGCCGAGCACGCCGGCGCCCTGGTAGGGGATGTCGAGGAGGTCCAGCAGCCCCTGGACCGTGCCGTCCTCGCCATAGGGTCCGTGGAGGATGATCACGGCCGCGTCGATGGTCGAGGCGTCCGCCACCAGCCGGCCCAGGTCCGTGGCGGGATCATACCGGATCACGTCGTATTTGTTCTTGTCCAGAGCGTCAAAGACTCCGTTCCCGCTGCTCAGGGACACCTCCCGCTCGGATGACTTGCCGCCGGACAAAAGGGCGATGGTCAGCTTTCCCATGATACACCTCCGTTTTCGGCCGAGATTGGTCAATGGCCCCTGTCGGGCGCGCCCGATCCGACGGCCGCTTGCCGGTCGGTTAGATGCCGAGGAGCTCCTGTTTGGCCCGGTTGTACTCTTCCTGGGTGATCAGGTCGTTCTCGTACAGATTGGCGAGGTCCTTGAGTTCCCGGACCCGGGCCGCCGACGGGGATTCCAGTTGGGGAACCCCCATGCCCGGACCGCCGTCAATCATCGGGGCCTCGTTGGGAGTGCCGAGCCGGAGGGAAGCGATACCGCCGAGGAAGCTCACCTCCACCGAGCGCCCTCGGAAGGCGGGAGAATCGAGGACCTGACCGAGGGATTTGCGCTCCCGCCGCATCCGCCGGATGAGCAGGAGCGCCGACGTCAGGATCAGGGCGGTGCCGCCCAGGAAAATATAGAGCATGTACTCCACGAACCCCCGGAAAAAGAGGACCAAACAGCCAAGGCCCACCAGGAGCAGAACGTGGAGCAGGAGGACGAAATAGGCGACAAAGACGCCTTTTAAGACGCCCTCGCTCGCTTTTGGCTTTTTTTTCGATCGGGTCATACGCGGGAATAAGCCGGCACGGGCGTGACGGCTATAGCGCTCGGGTCCGGACCCGAGCCGATTCGAGGCGATCAGCGACCCGCCCGAGGTACCGCTCGGGCATGTCGAGCTGAACCGATCCGGTCCGCGTCAGGTTGAGCTTCATGATCAGGTAGTTGAGCTTCTTCATGGTTCGGTATCGCTCGGCCGTGTCTTCCATGCCGGCCAACAGCTCCTCGGTTCGGATGATCTCCTTTTTCAGCTCGATCTCGGGGGGGATACAGTCGGCGTTTTTCAGGATCTTATAGGCAATCCGCAGATCTTCGGGAACACACTGGTCCTCGTTTAAGGCCAGCGGCTTCCCCGCGCCGGGCAGGTTGTCCAGCTCCCCCTTTTTATCGGCATATCGAATCCGTTCTTCCACAAGCCTTTCAAAACCAGGAATCATGGTGCATCAGCTCCTCTTTCAATGGATCCACGACGGGATCGACTGTAAACGATCTCGGGGCGATTTTCAAGGGGAAACGGGGGGTAGGTGGGGTCAGGTCGGCCGGACTCCGCGGAGGCAATGACGGTGCAGGCAGCGGAAGCCATTGAGCCGGGTAAAAGTCCCTGGCTTATGTCGTCCCTTTCCGGCGGGATCTCAATCTCTGAATCTTGCCACTTGATTCATTATGGTGAGACATGGCATATTTGAACGGATAGCAGGGGCTGATAAGATCACGGGTGAGACCAGCAAGTCCACCGTTGCCATGGGTGAACCAAATACAATCGGAAGCATTGAATGACCAAAAAGGTAAAGCTGGCCCTTCCCGCCGGTGT
>CAZWGY010000165.1:0-9304 GCA_964633575.1 uncultured Desulfobacteraceae bacterium | reverse complement strand
GGCCGGGCCTTTCACGCCCCATCAGCCCCCAGAGGAGCAGGAGGAGCGCGGCGCCGGTCATAACGCCGGAGAGGGCGCAGACCGCTCCGATGCCCCCGGCCGTCCAGGCCACTCCGCCGATCATCGCGCCGATGACCCGTCCGAGGCTGGCGGCGCCAAAGTAGCCTGCCATCATCGTGGCCCGGGCTCCGGGCAGGACCTCGGTAAAAAAAGAGAGCGCCACCACGATGGACATCTCGAAACAGACAAAGATCGCGAAGACCCCGACCAGAGCTCCCGGAAGCGTGTTCCCGATAACCGGCAAGAGCAGATAGCAGCTCCCGGTCAGGATCACTCCGCCCACCAGGCTTCGAGCCAGCCCGATCCGGTCGGCGAGGGCGGCGCAGGCGGCTTCCCCGATGAGCTCAGCCGCGCCGATAACCGTAACCGCGGCGCCCAAAGCCGCGACGTTCAAATTGAAGGTGCCCTCCAGCCAGACCCCGTAAACGACGAAAAAGACGTCGCTGGCCCCGTTGAACAGGAGCGTGAACCCCAGGGTCCGGAGCGCCGTCGGCGACCGGCAAATCCGTCCAAAGGCATCCCGGAAGCCGGCCGGCGGGGTCCGGGCCGTCTCTTCAGGCGTCCGGGCCGGCAGAAGCACCAGCAGGGCGACCCATCCCAACATGGCCGCGATCCCCAGCGCCAGAAACGGAGCCCGCCACCCGAACCGGCTGATGAGCAGACCGATCAGCGGGAGTCCCACCAGAGCCGCCCCCGCCCAGCTCACCTCCAGAGCCCCCACCGCCAGAGCCCGCCGCCGGTAGCTCACCTGCTCCCCCACAAAGGCCAGGATGGCCGGGTCGAACATCGACTTGCCCAGACCGGCCAGAATCAATCCCACCAGCACGGCGGCGTAAACCGGCACCCAGAACGCCAGCATCATCCCGGCCGCCAAAGCCGCCAGACCGCTCAGAAAGAGCCGGCGATGGCCCAGGCGGTCGGCCATCGGCCCGAAAACCAGGCTCAGCATCGAGGTGATCTGGTTGACGGCGATCAGCGAAGTCACCGCCGGCAGTGAGACATCGAGCCCTCGTCCCAGGGCCGGGGCAAAGGGGTAAACGAACCGCCGGGAGGTGTTGAGAAAGAGCCGGCAGACCGCCGCCGCGGTCACCTGCCAGACGATCCCCACCGGCGGGCGGGCTTCGGTCCGCTTCATAAGGGGGCCCACCGCGCCGGTGATCCGGCCGGTCCGTCAATCCGCCGCCCCGCATGGCCTCGGATCGGGGTCATATCGAACTCCTTTCCCCGGATTGGGCGGCCGCCTCCCCGTCAAGGGTGTCCAGGCAGGCGGTCAGCTCGGCACAGAGGGCATCGAAGTCTCGGTCAAGTCTCATGAACAAGCTCGAAAAGGACGCGGTCTCCTCGGAAGCCCCGTCAGGGCCGGCTGACCGGGCAGCGGATTCCAGGTCGGCGGCGAGGCTCTGGAGCCGGGGTGAGGAGATGTTGGCAAAGGCCCCCTTGACGGTATGGGCTCCGGCCGCGATGGCCGCCAGATCGCTTTCCCTGATCACTCGCCGAAGGTCCGCCATCCGATGGGGCAGGTCGTCCAGAAAGACCCGGATTATCTCCCGGCAGAGCCCGGCGTCGTGGTCCAGCCGCCGGAGCAGTGAGGTTAGATCGAGCAGCGCCGGCCCGGCCGCCGTCGAGCCGGTGTCTTCGGGGGAGGCCGAATCGGCCGGGGGAGCGGTTTCGTCGCCGGCCGTCACCCGGCTGATGGCCGCCAAAAGGGCCGGTCGGTCAATGGGCTTGGACAGGTAGTCGTTCATCCCGGCGGCCAGGCAGGCTTCGCGATCCCCTTTCATGGCATGGGCGGTCATGGCGATGATCGGCACCGACGGGTTTCGGACGGCGGTCCGCGGATCCCGGATTCGTCGGGTCGCCTCCAGCCCGTCCATTTCGGGCATCTGGACGTCCATGAAAACCAGGTCGTAGTCGGATTCCTTCAGCCGGGCGATGGCGGCCGGTCCGCTGTCGGCCGTGTCGGCGGAAAGGCCCGCCCGTTTCAGGATTTCCAGAGCAACCGTCCGGTTGGTGGGGTTGTCTTCCACTATAAGTATCCGGGTATCCGGGGGCGGGGTCGAGGGGGGCGGCCGGCAAGGTCTGGATGTCGAATCGTCCGGGGCCGTCTCATGAACCCCGACCCGTCCCAGCACCGCCGTAAAGGTGAAAGTGCTGCCCACCCCCGGCCGGCTTTCGGCCGACACCGTGCCCCCCATCAGTTCGGCGAGCTGACGGCTGATTGCCAGTCCCAGTCCGGTTCCCCCGTATTTCCGGGAGATGGAGCCGTCGGCCTGGGAGAAGGGGGCAAAGATTTCGTCGAGCCGGTCCTCGGGGACCCCCACGCCGGTGTCGGACACCGAGACCCGCAATCGGATCCCGTCGGTGTCGTCATCCGGGGGATCAGCCGTCGCCCGGATCCGGATCTCGCCGATCTCGGTGAACTTGACGGCGTTGCCGACAAAGTTGGATAGAATTTGACGGAGCCGGCCGGGGTCGCCCCTCAGGCTCGATGGGACTTCGGGGGAGATCTCCCGGACCAGGGCCAACCCCTTTTCCGCGGCCCGGGGCGAGAGCATCTCGACCACCTCATCGACAAGATCGGCCGGCCGGAAGACGATCTGTTCCAGGCCCAGCTTCCCGGCCTCGATTTTGGAAAAGTCGAGAATGTCGTTGATGAGGGCCAGAAGCATCGCCGAGGAGCTTCGGATAATGTCGGTGAATCGGCACTGATCCGCCGACAGCTCGGTTTCTGCCAGGATGTCGGCCATCCCGATAATGGCGTTCATGGGGGTCCGGATCTCATGGCTCATATTGGCCAGGAGCTCGCTTTTGGCCTGGCTGGCCCGCTCAGCAGCGGCCGTGGCCGCCTGGAGGTCCCGCTCCATGCGCCGGAGGTCGGAGATGTCCAGAAGATAGATCACCGCGCCGGCCACCTGATTTCCGTCGCCGTGAACAGCGGAGGTATAGATCTTCATGGCCATGCCGGTGAGGGTCTCCTCTTCGGGGGTGGAAAATCGCTGGGTTGACCGGCCGCCCCCTAGAGTCTCCCCGGCCCGGCATTCCGGGCAAGGGGCCGATCGGCTTTTGAAGACCTCGTAGCAAGTCCGTCCGGTGACCCGGCCCCGGTCCCCCAGGCCGAAGAAGTCGATGAGCTTTTGGCTGATGTCAACGATGGCATAATCGGTATCGATTACGTAGATGAGTCCGGGGATGGTCTCAAAGATGGCCCGGAGCTGGCCCAGGGCCCGCCGGAGGGCCGATTCGGCATGCTTTTGCTCGGTGATGTCCACCACCGATACGAGGACCCGGCGCAGGGTCTGCTCGTGGCCGGGCATCACCCGGAGATGGACGTGGGCATTCCGGACCCGGTCGTCGGCCCGGGTCACCCGGACATGGCTCGCGAAGGTCCGGGTCCCGGCGGACAGGGCGGCCATCTGTTCGATGAGGGCCTCGGGGGGCTTCGACCGTCCCGCCGTGACGCGGATCAGGTCCGCTCCGATGGATGACGGCGAGGAGAGTCCGAAAAAGGATAGGGCCGCCTTGTTGGCGTTGAGAATCCGGATGGATCCGATGCACCGGTTCAGGGCATCCGGGTCACGCCGGAGGGCCTCGGCCGCGGCCGCCGCCTGGTTTTCTCCGGTCAGGGCCAATGCCTCGATGCCGGCCTTGACCCCGGATAGATCCTCCTCCAGAAGTGGGATGGGGGAGTCGTCGAAAAGCGCCCGGTACCGGGATTCGCTGGCCTGAAACGCCCGGGTCCGCTGGTCCACCCGGATTTCCAGGGCGTCCCGGGAGCACTGGAGAGCGTCGGCGTAACGTCGGAGTTCCGCCTCCCGGGAGAGGATCCGCCGGCGCATCCGGTCGATTCGGCCGGCCATCCGGGTCAGGTCATCGTCTCCTCCGACGGCCACCTCCTTGTCGTATTTCCCCTCGGCAATGTCGGCGAGGGCGGCGTTCAGCCGGTCGAGGCGGGCGAGGATATGAGCGTTGAACAGCCGGGAAGAGAGGAGATAGGCCACGGTCGCCACCGCCACGCAGATCAGCAGGGCGAAGGCCGCCGTATCCCGGGGAAAGTCTCTGAGAGGGGAGCGGTCCAGGACGGCCCGGACAAAGACCGTGTTGGCGAAGTCAAACCCGGCGTCCTCGAGCCGGAACCGGGCGAAATAGACGAGACGGTCCCCCCGGACCCGCTCGGCCTGGTCCCGGTCCTTGAGGACTCGGCCGAGCTCGCTGTCGGCGGGCAGCCCCGTCCCCGGATGCGTCAGGGACCAGAATCGGTCCGGCCGGCGGGTCCGGATGAAGAGATCGATATCTTCAAGGTAGCTCAGGCGGGCCGGCGGGCTGAGGTCGATCAGAAAGTCGGCGAGTTGGATTCCGTCATCCTCGCCAAAGTTTCGGCGGAGATACGCTTCGAGATCGATGGCGATGTTGAGTATCCGGTCCGATTCCTGGGGGCTGTAGTAGGTATAGAGGGTCAGGCGCCCGTCCTGGGCGCTCACCGAAATCCGAAGCCCCTTGATCTCGCCCCGGCCGTAAACCGACCGGAGAAATTGCTCGAACCGGGTGGAGAGGGCGAAGAGGTCCAGCCCCACGGCGTCCGGGTCGGTGGATCGGTTTATCCGGCCGTCCGGACCCACCAGGCTGATTTCGGTCACCCCGTGGGGGTCGAGCAGATCGGCCAGGTCCCGATCCGTCAGATCGGTACGGATTTTCCCGTCGGGCATGAGGATTTCGGAGATGGCCCGGGTCGCCGCTTCCGCATCGGTCCGCATCTGCCTTTCCACCAGCCGGATCATCCGGTCAAAGGCGATCAGCCGGTCTTTCAGGGCCTCGATCAGCTCGTTCTGCTGGGTCTCGTAAAACGTCCGCATCCGGTGATGACCGTATCCGCCCACAATGGCGGCCGTGGCGGCGGCGGTCAACCCGATCACTATCAACAGATAAATCAGAAAGCGGTGTTTCATATCGTCCGTAGGCTCAGCGGTAAGAAAGATTCCGTTGACAGCAGGCGGATGGCCTATTTAAGATTCAATGCGCCGTCAACGGATGCGGATCATCTAAAATAGCAACATCCGCTGTTCGGCTCAATCATTATTTATAGCAGAAATTCAGCTTTTGGACCAACAGGACGCCCACCGGCGATCCGGGGAGAATCGATGGATAGACGGGACAATCGAAGTTGGAGGGGAGCTATCTGTTTTGCCGTGCTGGTGGCGGTGTTCGCGCCGGGGCCGGCAACGGCGGTGGGTCCCGATGAGGTTTACACCACCCTGGATCTGGCCGAGTACTGCGCCGACCTGATCCTTGAAGATCAGGGCCTGATGGGGGTCGAGACCATCGAGCTGGTGGAACACGACCTGGGGCCCATGCACATCTATCAGATGGCGGTGGCCACGATTGACCGGATGATCGCCTTCGAGCGAGCCATGGAGATCCGGCCCATGCCTAAAGTGGTCTCTACTCCCGCCCGGTACACCGCCGCCGACGCCAAGCGCCTGGCCGACTGGATTCTCGCCGAGGTCCAGATGGTGATGCTCGCCCAGACCCAGGCGGCCTTTCCCCAATACACCGCCCGGGTGACCGGGAAAACCTCAACCGACGTCTTCGAAAAGGTTCTCCGCCTGTTCGTCAAGTTCGACGCCCTGGCCGGCCGGGACCGGATCACCCCCAACGAGGTCTATGCTCAGGCGGTCCGGGTGGTGGCGGACGTGAAGTCGATTCTGGGACGGATCGACTCGGCCCACCGTTACCGGATCGACGCCCCGCCGACCCCGCCGGACCGGACGCCGGCTGATGTTTTCCACCAATGCCTCGCCTTCCGGCGGGAGATTAACGAACTCCGGCGGTATCTGGGCCTCGATACGGTCCCGGTGCCCGAGGTGCCCGGGGACCGGACCCTCCATCCGGCCGACGTCATTGTCCAGACCCAGATCCTCATCGCCGAGCTCAACCTCCTGAAGCTGGAAACCCGGACGGTCAGCGCCACCCCCCTGGCCATACCGGTCACCGGAAAGAATCCCACCGATGTCTTCGAGCAAGTGGCCCTGGGGCGCTACCTGCTCAAACAGATCACCACGCTCCAGGAGATGGTCCGGGAAGCGCCATCCTTGCCCGACGACGGCGGCGAGGCGAAAGGGGAGACATCATGATGGACAATCTGAAGCTGGGGACTCGGATCAGCATGGGATACGCGCTGGTGGCGTTGATGCTCGCCGGCGCCGTGGGCGCCACCCTCTGGCAGGCGGGACGAACCGACCGGACCGTCAACCGCATGGTGGACCTTCGCGCTCCGGCCGAACGCTCGATCCTGACCCTTCAAAACGGCATCCACAAGTCTCTGGCCGCCCTTCGCGGCTGGGTCATCCTGGGCGCCGAGTCCTTCCGGGCGGAGCGGGCCGAGGCATGGTCCCGTGATATCAATCCCTCGCTATCGCAACTCCGGGACATATTCGAAAAGGAATCGGCGGACACGGAGCAGGGAACCCTGGAGACGGTAAGCGGTCTGCTCGACCGTCTGGCGACGGCTCAAGACGAGATCGAAACCGTGGCCCGGACCCCTCGGAATACCCCGGCCACTCAGCTCCTGGTGGAAAAAGGGGTCCCGATGGCGGATACCATGGGCCAGGCCATCACTCGGATCATCGAGACCGAAAAGGCTCTGGAGGCGACGGCCCAGCGCAAGGCTCTCCTGACGACAATGGCGGATGTCCGGGGCACCCTCGGACTGGCCGTCTCCAACCTCCGGGCTTATCTGATCACGGGGGATGCCGTTTTTAAACAGCGCTTTACGAACCAGTGGGAGCAAAACCGGCTTCGAGTCGATGATCTGTCTGGCGCGGTCCGCCTGCTGACGCCGTCGCAAGCGGATGACTTAGCCGATTACTCGACCGCCCGAGGGCAATTCGACCCCATGTCCGAGCGGATTTTCGATATCCGGGGGGGAGCGGAGTGGAACCTCGCTCACGCCTGGCTGGCCGAGCGGGTAGTCCCGGTGGCCGAGACGCTCCACGGCCACCTCGATGCGCTGTTGACCGCCCAGGCGAAGAAAATGAGCGCCGACGAAGAATCCCTCAAGGGACAAACCCGGCAACTGATCACCATCGAGTGGTTGCTTCTGGTAGCCGGTCTCCTGGGATGCGTGGCCGCCGGCATCCTGATCACCCGGTCCATTACCCGTCCCTTGAGCCGGGCCGTGGGGGCGGCGCGCCGGCTCGCCGGCGGGGACCTCACCGTCCAGCTCCCGGCGGCCGGAGGGGATGAAACCGGTCAGCTCCTGACCGCAATGGCCCAGATGGTCGATAACCTTCGGGACATTCTTGGCGAGCTGACCGAAACGGCCGGCCGGCTGTCCGAGGCGTCCGATTCTCTGCTGGGGCTGTCGGGCGGGATGACCGAATCGGCCGACGACATGAAGCGCCGAGCAAACACCGTGGCCGCATCGGCCGAACAGATTTCGGCATCGGTCTCATCGGTGGCGGACACCGCCGACGGAGCCAACAGCCTGGTCGCCAGTGTGGCGGCCATGGCCGAGGAGATGTCGGCCACCTTCGCGGACATGGCCCGGTCCGCCGGGAAGACGGCTGAAAACGTCGCCCGGATGGCGGAGGCAAGCGATGAGATCGCGAGCGGAGTCCACGAAGTGGCATCGGCGGCCGAGGAGATGACCGCATCCCTGAATGAGGTGGCCCGCCAGACGGGCGAGGCGCGGAATGTCTCTCAAGAAGCCAGACGCCGGGCCGACGAGATGGGGGAGCGGGTGACATCGCTGAAAACCTCCTCCCGCCAGATCGGCCGGGTCGTGGAGATGATCAAGGACATCGCCGACCAGACCAAGATGCTGGCGCTCAACGCGACCATCGAAGCAGCCGGGGCTGGAGAGGCGGGCCGGGGATTTTCAGTGGTGGCGGGAGAGGTCAAGGCGCTGGCCAGGCAGTCGGCCGATGCCACCGAAGAGATCTCCGGTCAGATCGAAACCATTCAGGGGAGCGCGGCGGCGGTGGGCTCCGGTATCGGGGAAATTGTTGAGATCATCAACAATGTCGCCGGGATAAACCAATCCATTGCCGCGTCGGTGACGGAGCAGACCCGGACGGCCACCGATATCTCCAAATCCATTGCCCGGAACGCGGCCACCGTCAGCACGGTGGCGTCGGACGCCAACGAGTCGGCGCGGCTGGTGGAGACCATCGCCCGGTCCACGGACGACTCGGCCCGGACCGCCGACGAGGTGGCCCGCCACGTGGAGCAGTTGGCGGGTGGGGTCCAGGATGTGGCTCATGCCGCCGGCGAGGCCGCCCAGGGAGTTCGGGAGATCACCCAGACCGTCCACGGCGTCAGCGAAGCATCCGGCCGGACGGCCGATGCCGCCGCCCGCACCCGATCCGCGGCCTCGGACCTGGCAACGGTCTCCCGGACGCTTTCCGAAATCGTAAAGCGCTTTCAGATCTGAGGCGGCCGGCTATCCGTAGTAATACAGGCCGGGGAACCGGACCCGGATCTCGTAGCCGTCCGCACCGGGGTCCATCGCCTCCCGGCAGGACTTGACCTCCGCCACTCCAGCCGTCGGCAGGGCGTGGTAGATCACCGTGGTGGAAGCGTCGGCCGGAGCCTGGCCCTTTTTAATAAACAGAGGGGTCCCCGGACGCAGATTAACGTCGGCGATAAAGGCGATCCCGTCCTCGCCGCACGCTACCGGCCGGCCGGGATGGTATTGATTGGAATTGAAATACGCCCACTGAATCGGGGCCCGAGTGTTTTCCTTTGGCGGTTTGCGCATCTCAACCCTCCTTGAATGGTCACCTTAAAACGGTTCCCTTCCGCCCCCTGGACTCTTCAATCGGGAAAGCCGGGGCGTGCGGCAGGCTGGATCGAGGGGCGAGGCTCGCGGGAGGTGTCGGTGGGATCATAGGAGAACGCCGGCAGGCCATCGGCATCCGGATGGGCCGGCAATCGGTGGAGGAAAAGCAGCTTGAACGGTTGAAGCGCGAGTTAAATATCTCACCACTCTTTAGGCACACTATACCCCTTTTAGGAAGATGTCAATTGAAAAAAATAGACGGACACCCCGTTGCGATGTGATGCAGAGCCGCGACCGTTAGGGAGCGGCTCGGCGAGCCGTTCGGACGTCGAAAATCCGCTCCCTGACGGTCGCGGCACAGAAGCGGTTAAAAATCCATTTTCATGCACGGCGGTGATCGTGTTCTCCGCCCTGATCAAGAGAGTTTATCGTGAAAATACGCGCCGCCCGTGCTCTAACCGAAAAATC
>CAZWGY010000164.1:0-9322 GCA_964633575.1 uncultured Desulfobacteraceae bacterium | reverse complement strand
GTCCCCTCGGATGTATCGTCGCTGACCAGGCTGACCGTGACGTTCGCGGTCGGCTGGGATGTGAGCTCGACGGTAAAAGACGCCGTGCCGCCGTCTTCCGAGGTGGTCAGGCCGCCGGCCGGGCTGACGGAAAGACTGGCTACGTCGTTATCAAGATTGGTGAAATCAACGCTGCCGGAAAGTCCGTCATATCCCGGACCGGCGGCCAAATACGCCACACTGTAAGCAATGTCGCCATCGTCAATCTGATCGTCATTGCCGGCAACGGTCACCGTCCGGGGCGAGGACCAGTTGGACGAAGAAAAAGTGATGGTGGACGTCGATGAGATGCTCCCCTCGGATGTATCATCCGAAACCACGCTGATAACGACATCCGATATCGGTTGGGCTGTCAAGGCGATGGAAAAGGCCCCCGTATCACCGATCTCACTGGTGGTTTGATCAATCGGGGTGACGATGATCCCGGGGGTCTCATTGTCCAGGTTGGTTAAAACCGCCGCCGCCGAAAACCCGTTGTAATTGGCGCCCGAAGCCGTCGCCGTAATCGAATAGGTGACGTCACCGTCAAGAATAGGGTCATCAACCCCGGTGATGGTTATGTTCTGGGCGACATCCCAATTCGATGTGGTGAATGACAGCACTGAGCCCGTGGAAATAATACCTTCCGACGTGTCGTCACTGACAATGGACACGGTGACATCACCCGTGGGCTCGGCGGTAAGCCCCAGGGCAAATACGCCGGTATCGCCGTTTTCATCGGTCGTCGGGTCGATCGGCGAGAAGAACAGGGCGGGCTCGCCATCGTCCTCGTTGGTTAGAAAAGCTACTCCTGAAGCACCGTCGTATCCCCCTCCGCTGGCCATTGCAACCACGGCATACGAGACGTCCCCGTCCACGATTGCATCGTCAACGCCGGTCACGGTGATTGATTGAGGGGTAGACCAATCCGCCGCGGTGAAGGTGAGAGTCCCGCCGCCGGTGACAATGCCTTCAGAGGTGTCGTCACTGACAACGGTCACGGTGACATCACTTGTGGGCCCCGCACCGAGAAACAGAGTAATCGTCCCGGTATCGCCATCTTCGCTGGTTACGAGATCAACGGGGGAAAACAAAATATCAGGAAAGTCGTCATCCAGATTGGTCAAGGTCACCTGACTGCTTTCCCCGCTGTAGATGCCGCCGAATGCCTCGGCCGTTACTGAATAAGTAACATCACCGTCTAATAAAGCATCATCCAAACCCATCATGACAACGGTTTGCGGGATGTCCCAGTCGGTAATAGTGAAGGTCAGGTTTCCGCCCGGTGGATTGATAACGGTCCCTTCGGTCATGTCATTGCTGCTGATGATAACGCTGACATCCACCGTGTCCTGGGTATCCAGCCTGACGGTAAATGCGCCTGTATCACCGTTCTCACTCGTTGTCAGATCGATGGGGGTGATGACGGGACCCAGCAGCAGGCTTTCAAACCCCTTGATCCGCCCCTCATCAAAATAAACCACCTGAGCATCCACGCCGTCGCTTTCCAGAACCCAATCCCCGCCCTGATCCGGGTTTCCGGTGGGGTCGGCCGAGGCGGCGACGTTGATCCCGGTCAGCGCCTCCAGTCGAGACACCAATTCCGATCCGGCGGCCCCCCGGCCCACGTTGCAGCCCAACAGATCGATCCGGCCGGCCTCGGTGAGCGCCCCGGCAACCGATACCCAGAAGGCTTGATGGGCCGGGTTTTCCGCCAGGGAAGCCGATGTAAACGTCACCTCTCGGGTGAGGATCAGCCGGCCGCCTTCGGCGTTATGGGCGGCAAAGGCGATCCGGTCGGCCCGTTGGCCCTTCAGTGCATCCCGAATCCGTCCCGCCAGCGTATCCAGGCGGTCGGTTGCCGGATCATAGCGGACGATGATCACGTCCTTCCGGGCGGCGGCCGCGAGAGTGTCCGCATCGTCAATCCCGGATGAGATCACCAGGACCTGGCGGTAAACAGCGCCCCGACCCGATGATGATCGGGGCGGGAATTCCCCGATGATCAGCGGCGAATCGGATGTCAGCGGGCAAGCGGCTGAATCCGGCTGGTCGTGGGTATCCCCCGACCGCCCCACGAGGAGATCCGCGACCCAGGCCGGCTTCGGCGGATCGGGCGCCGTTATTGCCGCTTTCAGGGCCGGCGGAAAGGCGTGCATGAACATCATGGAACCGCTCATCATCAGCCGGAGGATTTTGGGATCGGCCCATTTCCGGGGCGGCGGGGGCCAGTTGGCCTTCCGGAGATCCGGGTCCGGCAGGGTCCAGCCCGGCATCCGGGGGACACCGGAAACCCGGCCATCCTTGTAGATGATAAAGGCCTCGGTCAGGGTCTCTTCTTCGCGGGGCAACGGATCCATCCCCGGTGTGCCTGCCGTTTTCGAATCAGACGTCATGATGCTACCCCTCCGTTGTTGCCGTTTCATTTTCATCCGGCCCGATCCCCGCCCGGCGGTCCGCCGCCTGGGGTCCCGGGTAGAACTGGTCAAAGAACCATTTGAAGTCATGGGTGATGTTGTCCGCAATGGCCGCCGGGACGGGGTGAATGGCCGGCGGCCGGACCCGGGACCGGATTCGATGCTGGTACTTGAATCGGGATCGGTCGGGCGGCGGGAAGTCCGGCACGTCGAGGTTTTCCGGGTCGAACGGGGCATGGGGCAGGGCGAGCCACTGGTAGATGGTTTCCATGGTCTTCAGCGGCTGAGAGGCCAGTGCCTCGAAGGTGACATAACAGGTCTGAGCCTTCAGCGGGCCGTCGAGGTCCAGAATATCCCGGATGGCCCGGAGCGGTTTGCCGATGGCGCCGTCGGCCCCGAAGAGGGCATCAGCCCGGCGGCGGGGCGAGTGGGCGGACGGACCATCGGGAAAACCCAGAAGCGGGCTCCGGCGGTGACGGGACTCAATGGCCCCGAAAATCCGGCGCGGGTCCCGGACACAGACGATCATCCGGAATTCCGGATCAAGCCGGTGAAGGATCTCGATCATCCCGAGCCAATCCGGGCTGTTGTCCACGACGACCGGTTTGGGGGTTTCCGCGAACCAGCCGTTTAAAAAGCCCCGGAAGGCGTTGACCATCCGCTGGTCGATGAGATCAAAATCGGCGTCCATCTGGACGCGGAGGTCCGGATGATCGGTTAAGGATTGGCGAAGCCGGCTCAGTGCCCCGCAAAGGGGCGATCGGAAAGGCGGGCTGTAAATCCGGGGGTGATGCCCCAAAAGCTGACCCATCAGAGAGCAGCCGGACAATGGTAAACCCGTCAGCGCGATGGAAAGCTTGTCGGATACGATGTCGGCCATGGATGGGTTCACTGTCTTGATTGATTGTCGGTTGCGCCGGAAACCTGGAGCGTTAGTTGGAATGATATCATATCAGCTCCGGCGGAAAGGTCAAGCCAATTTGATTCCAAACAGCCGACACCCGGAGCCGCCTCACGGGTCTGCCCCCGCGGGCCCCGGTCGCGTCCCCTGGATTCCGGTGGCGTCCTTGCCGGACTCGAATCTCCGCCGCCGGCGTCACCCGGAATCCAATCCCCGTCCTCTTGAATTTCTCCCCGGTCCCGTCGTATAATAGGCGAGGTTCTCGGGATCGCCCCGGAACGGCTTCAGCCGCCTTTGCCTCCATTTCATTCGGAAGGAGTCCATTCATGAATTTCAAATCTCACCTGGAAACCGCCTGGCACCGCCTCTGGGAACAGATCGTCCCACTGATTGTGTTGACCCTGGCCCTCGTCGGGATCTCCATCGTCAGCTTCGGCATCCTCGGGCCGGTGGCCTTTGCCGGGTATTTCAACGCCATTCTGCTGCTCATCCGCTATGATCGGGAGCCGAAGGTGATGGACATCTTCTCCCAGATGCGCCTCTTTTTGCCGCTTCTGGGATTCGGGGTCGTCGTCGTTCTCCTGGTGCTCGTCGGGCTGCTGCTCTTTGTCCTGCCCGGCCTGGTCATCGCCCTGGGGATCTCGTATATTTGCCTTTACATGCTCCCGCTGATGATCGACGGGGAGCTCGGGATCGTGGAAGCGGTCCGGGAGAGCGCCCGGCTGACCCTCAAGGGCGAAGTCGCGGAGCACCTCGTGGTGATGATCCTCTTTGTAGGCATCTCAACGGTGGGGAGTTCCTTTTTCATCACTTCGCTGGTCACCCAGCCCTTTGCCACCCTGTTTCTGGCCTCGGTTTACGACGCCGAAATCCGGCGGCGGCCGCCCGGAGAGCCCGATGGCCCGCTTGTCCAGAAATAGGATGACACCATCGGCGAGGGCCGGCCATGACCTTCCATAATGTTCCTTGCCCTCGCCCCCACGGAGATCCCCCGACTGTGCGGGTGGTGGATGGCGACGCGGAGTTGGCTTACGTGATCATTCGGCTTCTCCGGTGAGACGGCATGGATGCCTTCCGCGCCCCCATCTCGGATCACGCCGACACGCCCGCGTCCATCTTCCTGGCCGAGTTCGGCCACCGGGTGACCGTCACCCGGAGCGGCGAGGCGGCCAGGACGATGCCCATCATCGCAATGTAAGCAGGATAGTAACTAGCGGATTATTCCGCCGACCACGAGCGACTGATCACTATCCACAAAGCACAACCTACATGTCCACGGGGAATTACCGCCGGCGCAAACGGCTCGACCAGAGCCAAAAACGCCTTGCCCCGATGGCCGGTTTCTTTTATGGTTATGGTGAAATGAGATGTATGCCAACCTGAGAAAGCAGAGGAGGACAAATGGCGACCATTACGATTTCACGGGAGTTCGGGGCGGGAGGCCAAACACTGGGGCGTCACATTGCGGACGAGCTGGGGTACACCCTCGTGGACGAGGACCTCATTGAGCGCCTGGCGCAGGAAGCCAACGTATCGCCCAACTGGGTGCGGTCCATTGAAAACGAGGCGGGGGGGCGCCTGCTTCGGTATATCTCCGGCCTGGGCCCCTTTCGGAAAAGCTACGTTGAGCGGGTCACGGAGCAGCGCAAGGGCTACATCGACGGCCACATTTACGTCGAGCTGCTCCAGAAGATTATCACATCGATCGCCGAGGAGGGGAATTCAGTGATTGTCGGCCGGGGAGGCCAGTACATCCTCTGGAACCACCCCGACGCGATCCATCTTCAGATGGTGGCGGACCTTGAGGACCGGATCCGGTTTATGGAGAAAAACTACAACCTCTCCCGAAAGCAGGCGGCCCTGGTGGTGGATAAGCAGAGCAAGCGTCGGAAAAACCTTTACCGGTATTTCGGACGGGAGGATTACGATTCGCCTAAACTCTATCACCTCGTGCTCAACATGAGCAAGCTGAGCATGGAGGGCGCCACCCGGGCAGTGGCGGGTTTAGTGGCGGCCCCCCCTTCCGATTAACCGTCAGCCCGAATCATCAGGCCGCCGCCTCCGCTTCCTTGCGGGAGTGGCGGCGATAATCCCACATCAAGTAGGACAGCCCGGCCACACCGGACAGGATCGATCCGGACAAGACCCCGAGCTTGGAGACGTTCAATAGATCCGGGGTGACGAAGGACAGCCCGGCGATGAACAGGGACATGGTAAACCCGATGCCTCCCAGCATGGACGCCCCGATGATGTGACTCCACCGAACCCCCTCGGGCATGGATGCGACCCCCGCCCGAACAGCAATCAACGAAGCCAGGGTGACCCCCACGGGCTTCCCCACGAACAAGCCCAGCAGAATCCCGAGCGTCACCGGATGGGTGATGGATTCGGCGAAAGCCATCCCGCTCAAGCTCAGCCCCGCGTTGCCAAAGGCGAAGATCGGCAGAATGAGAAAGGCCACCCAGGGATGAAGCGCATGTTCCAGCCGCTGGAGGGGGGTCTCGACGTCATGGCAAGCCTGCTCGAGATTGTGAACGGCGTTCAGGTGGCTCGGCTCCAGCAAAATAGCGTACCAGTACTCACTGAGATGTTCTTTGTACTCGAACCCGGACATGATCCGGTCCACCCGCCGGGCAAACCGGGCCGTGCTGTACCGGGCCTTGGCCGGGATGAGCAGCGCCACCACCACTCCGGCCACGGTAGCATGCACCCCGGAACCCATCACGGCAATCCAGGTCGCCAGCCCCAGAATCAGGTAAACGGAAATCCGGCGGACCCAGAGCAAATTGCACATCAGCAGCAAAAAGGCGCAGATGATGGCCGCCACCAGATAGCTGGTGACGATCTCCTTGGTATAGAACAGCGCGATGATCATCACCGCGCCCAGGTCGTCGGCGATGGCAAAGGCGGCCAGGAAAATCCGGAGCCCCACCGGAAGCTTCCGGCCCAGCAGGGCGATGGCCCCGAGGGCGAAGGCGATGTCGGTGGCCACGGGGATGCCCCATCCCCCCATGTACGGGGTCCCGTAATTGAAGCCGAAGTAGATCAGACCGGGGACCAGCATCCCGCCGACGGCGGCGATCACGGGCAACAGCGCCGCCTTGGGAGAGGCCAGCTCGCCCACCAGGATCTCCCGCTTGATCTCCAGGCCGACGGTGAAGAAAAAGAGAGTCATCAGGCCGTCGTTGACCCAGTGGAGAAAGGTGGTGGTAAACTCCCCATGGCCGATGATCAGGGCCAGGCGGGTGTGGAGCAAATGGTGGTAAGTATCGGATAAAAAGGAATTGGCCCAGAAAACCGCGCTTACCGAGGCAAACAGCAGGAGCAGGCTGCTGAGCACCTCCCGGTTGTAAAACCACTGATATCCGACATTTTCGTCGCCATTGCCACCGTTGACCGCTTCATGTACCATTTCGCTCATTGAAATACCCCCATGATCCCATAACAAACCCGCCCAATGCTGTTATCGTGGGCGGGCTTGTCGGTCCTGAGTTCCTAATTATCGAACAATGACTGCAACTCCGGATGGTTCCGGATCACCCGCATGAATTGCTCGGTCCGGTGATCAAGTCGGCTCTTGAGGACCCGGATGAGTCGCTGGGAAAAGGCATACCCCATGGCCGGATCCGAATTGAGCATCGATTTGAGCCGCTGCCCCCGGATCGAATAGACCTCGCAGAGCTCCGAGCAGACCGCATCGGCGGTATAGTATTTTCCTTCCAGCATGGCCGACCACCCAAAGGAATAGCCCGGCTTGACCGACCCCGTGGCCACGGTGATGGTCGCGGAGATCCGCTGCTCAAAAAGGATCTTCCCCCGCTTCAGCCAGTGGAACCGGTCCGCCATTTCCCCCTGGCGAAAGATGTACTCGCGCTCCTCGAAACTGAGGACATCCACCGCTCCGGCCAGCTTATCGAGCATCTCGTCGGAGAAATACCCGAGCATCACGATCTGCCTTAAATCATCACGGGTCACCATAGTCAATTCGCTCCATGTACATTTAGTCGAATTTCTGGATCGTTATCGGTCGTCAGGATATTGCTGTTCCATCTCTCGTCAGTCGAATGCCGGCCGCAATCCTTTCGATATTGGGTACAACATCAACTCCACGGAGACCACGACCGGAGCTTCCCTATCCGTTCCACCAGACGAACAGCACAAATACGACGCCGGCCGCCGCAGCCCCCAGCCCCACCGGGAGGGTTCCGGTCTCGAAGGTCCGGTAGATCCGCTGCTTGAAGCTGTCGAGCTCGGATCGACCGGCTCCCTTCATGGCCCGATACGGGACGGCAAACAGCAGAACAACCAGAGCCGGGGCCTCCCGCGCCAGAAAGCTCAACTGGCTGACCAGCGAGTGGACGATCCGCTCGGCACCGGCATTGACCGCGTTCAGCCCTCGGTCAAACAGACGATAGAGCCCGCTCGCTCCTCGACGATAGAACCAGTCGGTATCCAGGTTCATCGCCCGCAGCTCCGCCGGATAGTGACCCGACAGGATCAGCAGACAGAATGCCAGAGCCCCGAACATGAGAAGCTGAAGCTGCCCCACCACATGCGCTCCCGTGTACGGCACATAATCCACCGGATACGGCAGAAGCGCATAGAGGGGCGCGGGGTAAACACCGATGAAGACGCAGAGAAAGGCGGCGATCCCCATGGCGATGAGCATGTTGACCGGCGGCTCCTCCGCCCGGACCCCCGAGTCATGCCCGAAAAAGGTGAAAAACGGCACCTTGATCCCGGCGTGATGGAAGACGCCGGCCGACGCGAACTGCAAGATCAGCCAGACCACCACGAGATGCCCGTGCCCCGCCGCGCTGACGATCATCGATTTGCTGACAAATCCGCTGAAGAGCGGAAACGCGGAGATGGAAGCCGCGCCGACCATGCAGAAGAGGCAGGTCAACGGCATGGTTTTGTAGAGCCCTCCGAGGTCGGTACACCGAATCCGGCCGGTAACGTGAAGCACCGCGCCGGCCGACATGAACAGCAGGGCTTTATAGAGGATATGGCAAAAGGCATGGGAAACGGCCCCGTTGATGGCCAGCTCCGTCCCGATACCGATCCCGCACATCATGAACCCCACCTGATTGATGAGGCTGTAAGCCAAAACCCGGCGGATATCGTTTTCCAGGACCGCGTAGAAAATGGGCAGCGCCGTCATGATCGCCCCGAGCCAGATGAGCAGGGGGGTGCCGGGAAAAACGCGGGCCATGAGATAAACCGCGCTTTTGGTGGTAAAGGCGCTCAGAAAGACCGCCCCGGCCACGGTGGCCTCGGGATAGGCATCCTGAAGCCAGGGGTGAAGCGGCGGGATGGCCGCGTTGAGCGCGATCCCGATGAAGATCAGCCAGGTGTCCGGCGTGCCCAGGCGCATGGCACTGAACTCAGTGGTGCCGGTGGCCCGGACGTACATGACGATCCCGGCCAGAAGGCAGAGCCCACCAAAGACATGTACCAGGATATAGCGAAAAGCTGCCCCCTGGGAAGCCCGGGTCCGGCGGGCCAGGATCAGAAACGTCGAGGCCACCGCCATGAGCTCCCAGAAGATATAGAGCGTAAAGACATCCCCGGCAAAGGTCACGCCAATCCCGGACCCGGCGTAGATCAGCCCGGCGACGTACTGAACGTCATCATCGACCTTGAGCGCATAGATCACCGCCAGAAACGAGATGAGGATGAAAATGTAGCCGAAAACCCGGCTGAGCCGGTCCACCCGGCCGAGGATCAGGTCGTAGTCGAGCAACCCGAAAACCCAGTGCCGACCTTCGGGGACCGAGGCCAGGACAAAAAACGCGATCAGCGGCAGCGTCATCATAAAGGCCGACTTCAAGCGGCCTCTTAAAAGCGGCACACAGAGCGCCCCGATGATATAAATCAGGGGCGGGGGGATGGATTGAATCCAGCTAAAGGGGCTCATAGTTAAGATGATTTGCCCGCCGGGTATCCGACGGGTCGTTCCGGTTCATCATGGGTTTCAGATCCA
>CAZWGY010000163.1:0-9392 GCA_964633575.1 uncultured Desulfobacteraceae bacterium | reverse complement strand
ACTCAGTCCTCAACAGGCGGGCGTCCCGGAAGCGAAGCCCTCGTCCTTGGCCCGGACATCGAGATGGAGGGTTACCAGCTTTTCGAGGGGGGGATAAAAGGGGCGTGACAGGTGGCGGGTATCGACGGTTTTCAGGTAGGTTTTGCAGGCGTCGCAGAGATCGACCCGGTATTCGGGCTCTTCGTCGGTGAAAAAATAGTGAAGGGTTTCGGCGTCGGTGCTCTCGCAGAAGGGACAGAAGATCCGGCGGGCCGGCCAAGGATGGTCGCAGAAGCCGCAGATCAGGTATCGGCCGCCGCGGTCATCCAGAGCCGCCAGGCCCGGGCGGTTGCCGCAGACGGGGCATCGGCCGAGGGGCACGGGTGCCGGGTCGGTCAGATGAGCGGCCGCCAGCGCCGCCGCTCCCGCCGCCAGGGCGGGATAGATGCTCGCATAGCCGATGAAGGCCAGAACGGAGCGCTCCACCGCCATCCGGTCCGCGATGGCGTCCAGGTGAGCATCGTCTTCGCCGATGATGGCCGAAAAGAGCTCATCGGGCGATAATTCCCCGGATTGGACCCCCTCGGTCAGGCGGCGGGCCGCCTCGTCGAGAGGCGGAGTCGTCCCCCGGCCGCGGGCACGGATTTCCAGAAAGAGGGCCTTTGCGGCGGCGACGTCGATGACGAAATCGGTCATGGCAATCAGGGGCCGGCGATCCGCGATCCGGCGTTCGGCCTCCTCCGGGTCCAGGGAAATGGGGGGCAAATCCAGTTGATCCCGGCTTTCGGCCTGAGCGATGAAGACGGCCTCGTAAAAGGCCAGGAGATCGGCGTAGGTCGGCCGGTCCGTCCGGAGGGCGGTAACGGCCGTCCGGATCTCCGCGTCGGTTCGTGCGATCTCTATAGGCATGGAAACTCCTGAAATGAAGCGGGGCGGGCTTCGGCCCGCCCCGCGGTGAGGCGGATCAGCGCAACGCGACGCCCATCCGCTTGAGGGGGGTAAAGAGCTGGGCCAGAGCCGCCTTCCGGGTCAGTCCGTCGCTCCGGGAGGCAATGGCCGAATGGTGATAGGTCAGGGGATCAAAGGCGGTGAGAAAAACCACCCGGACGCTGCCCGGGTCGATGATCGTCGCCTTTGGAAACTGCTTTAGAGCCACCTTCAACCGCTTTTCGGCCAGGTCGAGCATCTCGTCGCGATCCCCGAAATTCATGGCCCCCGTGGGACAGGTTTTCACACAGGCGGGCTCAAGCCCGTTATGAACCCGGTCGTAGCACATGTCGCACTTGGCCAGGGTCCCGTCGGCGGCCTGGCGCGGGATGTCGTAGGGGCACGATTCCCGGATCTCATCGGCATCGAGATGCCGGGTATTGGCGGTGTAGATCACCGCCCCGGTCAGGGGATCGGTGAAGATCGCCTCGGGATACCCGGCCGCGGCCTGGCAGGGCGCGTCGATGCAATGCCGGCACTGATCCGGAAAGAAGAGCCACCGGAGTTTACCGTCGATGACCTCCTCGGTCATCCGGACGAGCTTATAGGTGTTAAAGGAGAGGTCCGGGGGGTTCTGATAGGTCCCGCGGTTGGTCGTCTCCTCCGCGGGGAGATGGTGCCACTGCTTGCAGGCCACCTGACATCCCCGGCAGGCCGTGCAGAGCGTGGTGTCGATGAAAAATGTCTTGCTCATGTCGATCACCTCCGTTTAGAGCTTGCTGACGTTGACCATGAAGGCCTTGGTTTCGGGGATGCGGGTGTTCGGATCCCCCGTGGACGGGGTCAGGAGGTTGGCGCTTTCCTCAGTGCCGCTCTCCGGCCAACGCCATCCGAAGTGCCAGGGAATCCCCACCTGGTGGACCACGCCGCCGGCGATCTTAAAGGGCTTGAATCGCTTGGTGACAATGGCCGTGCATTCCAGGCCGCCCCGAGCCGACGAGACCCTCACCCGCTCGCCGTTTTCGATCCCCTTGAGCTGTGCGAGCTCCTCGCTCATCTCCACGAAGACCTGAGGCTGAAGCTCGAGCAGCCAGGGCTGAGGCCGGGTCATCAGGCCGGTCTGCCAATGCTCCACCACCCGGTAAGTGGTTCCCACGTATGGAAACCGGGGGTCGCAGCTCGCGTGTGCGTCGGCGTCGGACCCATAGAGGGGCGCCGTCGGATTGACCATCCGGGGATTCATCAAATTCTTTTCCAGCGGGCATTCCAGGGGCTCATAGTGCTCGGGGAACGGCCCGTCCGCCAGACCGGGGCCGAAGATCTGCCCGTGGCCGTGCTTTCGCATGATAAACGGATGTTTGCTGTTGGGGTTTTCGCTGCCGTCGAGGTTGAGGAGCGGTGGCCAACCGCCGTCGGGCACGTCGCCCTTCCACTTCTTCCCGTTCCAGAGAATCACCCAGTCCTTCTCATCCCACGGCTTGCCGTAGCGGTCCACCGACGCCCGGTTGTAGATAATCCGCCGGTTGACCGGCCAGCACCAGGCAAATTCGGGATAGAGGCCGATCCCGTTTTCAGCGTCCTCGGCCGAACGGCGGGCGGCCATGTTCCCCTTTTCCGTGTAGGAGTTGCAATAGAGCCAGTTGGCCGAGGAAGTGGTCCCGTCGTCCTGGAGAAAGGCGAAAGACGGCACCAGGGTCCCCTTTTTATAGGTGGTCCCCTTGATCGTGACGTCTTCGAGAAAGTAGCCGTTGATCTCTTTAGCGACCTTGTGGGGATCGTACTTCCCGTCGGTGACGTAATCCCATTTCAGGTGGACGATGGGCTCCGGAAAGGTCCCCCCATGGACGTAAAGCGACCGGATCTTATGGCCCAGCTCCATGATGATGTCGCCGTCGGGCAGGCTGTTGCCCTTGGGCTTCGGCCCCTGATACCGCCACTGCATCCATCTGCCGGAATTGGTGATGCTCCCCTCCTTTTCCACCGAAACGGCGGCCGGGAGCATGAAGACCTCGGTCTTGATCTTTTTGGAGTCCATCCCCGGGCCCTTCCAGAAGGAGCCGGTCTCGTTGTCGAAGAGGTTGACGTTGACCATCCAATCGAGCTTGGCCATGGCCTTCCGGGTCTTGCCGGAATTGGCCCCGGAACATGCCGGGTTCTGGCCCCAGGCGAAAAAGCCCTTGAAATTCCCCCGGTACATCTCGTCAAAGAGGTCGAGCCAGGAGTAGTGCTTTCCGTCATCGACCTTGGGCAGCCAGTCATAGCCGAAATCGTTTTTCGGGGTGGCCGCCGGGCCGAAGAAGGATTTGAGGAGACTCACCGAATACTTCGGGTAGTTGGACCACCAGTTGGCGCTCAGGGGGTCGTTGCCCTTGGGAGTGTAATGATCGTTGTAAACCTGAAGTGAGCCGTCCGACGATCTCGGGGTCTTGAGGTACCCCGGCCAGATGTGCCAGAGCAGGCAATGGTCGGTGGATCCCTGGACGTTGGACTCGCCCCGCAGCGCGTTCACGCCGCCGCCGGCCACGCCCATGTTCCCCAACAGAAGCTGAATAATGGCCATGCTCCGGATGTTCTGGACGCCCACCGTGTGCTGAGTCCAGCCCATGGCATACATGATGGTGGCGGCCCGCCCCGGAACTCCGCTGGCGCCGTAAGTCCGATAGACTGTCTCCAGATCCGCCTCGGGAGTCCCGGTGATCGTCGACACCAGGGGGATATCGTATCGGGCGTAATGCTTTTTTAAAAGCTGGAAAACGCAGTTGGGGTCCCGCAAGCTGGGGTCCTTCTTGGGCACGCCGTTTTCGTCCATCTGAAAGCTCCAGGTGGACTTGTCATAGGATCGGGTTTCAGAATTGTACCCGGTGAAGACCCCGTCGTCGAACCCGAAATCCTCGTTTACCAGAAACGCGGCATTGGTGTACTGGACCACGTACTCTTCGTGGATCAGATTGTTGTCGAGGATATATTTGATCATCCCCCCGAGAAAGGCGATGTCGCTGCCCGACCGCAGGGAAGCATAGATGTCCGCCTTGGCGGACGTCCGGGTAAACCGGGGGTCAACGTTGATGATGGTGGCGCCCCTCTCTTTGGCCTTGAAAACGTATTTAAAGGAGATGGGGTGATTTTCAGCGGCGTTGCTCCCCATGATGAGGATGCAGTCGCTGTTCTGGATATCGTTCCAGTGATTGGTCATGGCACCGCGTCCGAACGACTCTGCCAGAGCCGCTACCGTGGCGCTGTGTCAGATACGGGCCTGATGTTCGATGTAAACCAGGCCGAGGGAGCGCATGAGGGCCTGGTAGATCCAGCATTCTTCGTTGTCAAGGGCAGCGCTGCCCACCGACGCGATGGCCGTGGTCCGGTTGACCACCTGGCCCTGGTCGTTTTTAAAGGTGAAACCGGCGTCCCGGGTCTCCTTGACCCGGTTGGCGATCTGGGTCAAAGCCCAGTCCCAGGAAACCGGCCGCCACTCATCCGAATAGGGCGCCCGGTACATGGGCTCGGTCAGCCGGTTTTCGTTTTCCGCCAACTGCAACAGGGATGCGCCCTTGGAACAGAGCGACCCCCGGTTGATCACATGGTCCGGGTCCCCTTCGATGTTGATGGCCCGGCCGTCCCCCCTCTGACTGGTGTGGACGATGGCCCCGCAACCCACCCCGCAATAGCAGCAGATCGTAGTGGTCTCCCGGGCGTACTGGGTCTTGAGCATCTGGGCATGAGCCCGAACCGGGGAGAGGTCGAACCCGAGCCCTCCGGCGGCAACCCCGGCCGCGGCAACCCCGGTAATCTGGATGAACTCCCGTCGGGTGACGTTCATGTGCCTGCCTCCTTTCTGAATGCTTCGCTTGTGGCTCGGGGTGGGACCGCAACCCCACCGGGAACCGTCAGTTATGGTGACTTACGGTTCATTATGGGAGCTTAGAAAAAACTCTCGGCGTTACATCAACGATAACCAACCCATATTGCAATCAAACCGATACTCATCCCGCACCTCTGTGACGCGCATCGTTTGACATTTCAATATGTTGTTATCGCAGCCGACGGAGTTTGTCAAACGATTCATCGAGATCGCTCTATTTTCTAAACGCCGTTCAGGAGCGGATAGTCCTTGCGCCGGGGCGGCGGAGCCGGTATAAGTCTCGTTTTCGTCGATCCATGGACCCGAAAGGAGCGGCACGCATGAAACCGACGATCTCCGCGTGGGGCCGGACCGCCCCCATCGACATCGACGCCGTGGCCGAGGCCATCGCGGGGGCCCAGCGGCCGGACGGCGAGATCCCCTGGTGTTCGGGGGAACGGAGCGACCCCTGGGACCATGTGGAGGCGGCCATGGGGCTCACCGTGGGCGGGCGGACCGCCTCGGCCCGCCGGGCCTTTGACTGGCTGGCGGACCGGCAACTGCCCGACGGAAGCTTTCACGCGGCCTATCGGGACGGCGAGCCCATCGAGTGGCGGCGGGACCCGAACATGACCGCCTACCTCGCGGTGGGGGTTTACCACCACTTCCAGGTCACCGGGGACCGCCGGTTTCTCTCGCGGATGTGGGGGCCGGTGAGCCGGGCCGTGGATTTCGCCCTGTCGCTCCAGGCCCCGGGGGGTGAAATCCAGTGGTCGGTCAACCCCGACGGCCGGGTCGATTCCATGGCGCTCCTGACCGGATCGAGCTCGATCTTTATGAGCCTCAAGTGTGCTCTGGCCATCGCCGCCGAGCTGGGCCGGAGTCGCCCCGGCTGGGAAGCCGGCCGCCGGCGCCTGGCCGAAGCCATTGCCGACCGGCCCCATCTCTTCAACATGACCAAATCCCGCTACTCGATGGACTGGTTCTACCCGGTCCTGTCCGGAGCGGTGACCGGTGATGCGGCCCGGCGGCGCCTGGACCGATCCTGGAAGAAGTTCGTAATCCGGGGCCAGGGGGTCCGGTGCGTTTCCGACCAGCCCTGGGTGACGGTGGCCGAGACCGCCGAGCTCTGCCTCACCCTGTCGGCGGTGGGCAACACGACCCTGGCACAGATCGTCTTCGGCTGGATACTTGACCGGCGATACGAGGACGACGGCTCCTACTGGTGCGGGTTCACCTTTCCCGACATGGTCATCTGGCCCGAGGAGCGGATGACATGGACCAACGGGGTGGTTCTCATGGCCGCCGACGCCCTTTACGGATTGACCCCGGCCGCGACCCTTTTTTCCCATGAGGTCTGGGCGGGCCGGTGAGACGGGACCATCGCCCTTACGCTCTGAAGCGGGCCGACCTGGGTTTCCAGCGGCTCTATGTCCGCCGGTTTCTCCGGCCCCAGCTCGACCACCTGGGCGATGGCTGGACGATCATCAAGCCGTGGTACGTGGAGGTTTTCGGGCCCGGCATCGGGATCGGCCGGTTCGCCACCGTGGTGGCGGCTCCGGACCGGCGGGTCCGGCTGGCGGTCTGGCCCCCGTCGTCGGCGGGGACCGGGACCATCCGGATCGGCGACTACTGCCTCATCAGCCCCGGCGTCCGCCTGGGGGCGGCCGCGTCGATCCGGATCGGCGACAACGTCATGATCGGCAGCGGCGCCTACATCACCGACGCCGACTGGCACGGCGTTTACGATCGGGTGACCCCGGACCCCGGCGCGCCGGTGGTGATCGGCGAAAACGCCTGGATCGGGGACAGCGCCATCGTCTGCAAGGGGGTGACGGTGGGCGTCAACAGTATTGTCGGAGCCGGGGCCGTGGTCACCCGGGACATCCCGGAAAACGCGGTGGCCGCCGGGAACCCGGCTCGGGTGGTCCGGAGCCTCGACCCGGCCGCGCCCATCCGGAAGCGCGGCCACTGGTACCATGAGGGGGGCGATCTCTTCGACCGGCTCGACCGCCTGGACCGGGAGATGCTCCGGGGA
The DNA here is from genome assembly GCA_964633575.1 of uncultured Desulfobacteraceae bacterium. Lineage (GTDB taxonomy): Bacteria > Desulfobacterota > Desulfobacteria > Desulfobacterales > JAABSP01 > CAYNGG01. The sequence continues at coordinate 2,610 of CAZWGY010000163.1, read as the reverse complement.
AACACCCTTTTCGGCTGGTTACGCCACCTGATCGCGCCGGTAAAAGGCGCCTAAGAGGATTCCGCCGAGGAGCGCGACCGCGCCGCTGCCGGCAAACAGGGCGAACCCGCCGACCCGTTCGTAGAGCCAGCCGTTGAGATAGAATCCCAGCATCATCCCCAGACCGTAGGTGACGGCGTTGTTGACCGCCTGGCCCACCGTCTTGGCGGCGGCCGGGGCCAGGCGGTCGATGTAGAGAATGCTCGCCACGTGGAAGGTCCCGTAGGTGAGCGCGTGGGCCAGTTGGGAGATCAGGATCACGGCGGGATGAGCCGTCAGGGCGAGGGTCAGCCATCGGAGAGCCGCCACCCCGAAGGAAAAGACGAGAACCCGCTCGACGGCAAACCGGCTGAAAATCCGGCTCGACCCCACCATCACGACCACTTCGGCGGCCGGCGCCAGAGCCCAGGCGATCCCGATAAAGGTGCTCGAATAGCCCAGGTCGGCCAGGTGAATCGAGAAAAACCCGTAATAGGTCCCGTGGCTCATCAGCATCAGAACGCCGCAGGCCAGAAAGACCGCCAGCCGGACCGACGCGAGGCCCCGGACCCCGCCGGCCAGGCCGGTCCAGCCCGGACGGATCGAACGGGGGACTTTCAGGGCGACGGCCGCGCTCATCAGCGCCCCGAAGAAGATGAGGACGACGATGATGTCGATGGGATACCGGTCGATGACCCGGCCCAAAACGAGGACCACGGCGATGAACGCACCGGTCCCCCAGACCCGGATCTGGCCGTAGCGCCGCTTCTCCCCGCCCAGGACCTCCATGGTAAACGCTTCCAGAAAGGAGATCAGCGGCGAAAAGAAGATCCCGTAAGCCAGGGTGATGGCGACCATCGGCCGGAAGTCGGTGGTCAGGAGGTAGAGCCCCCAGATCGCCGCGCTGATCGCCGAGCAGGCGATGAAGAGGGGCCGCCGGATCTCGAACCGGTCGGCCAGAGCGCTCCAGAAAACCGGAAAGAGAATCAGGCAGAGGGACCGGAGCGCCGACAGGGTCCCGATCTGAAGGCCGGAAAACCCGATCCGGTGGAGGTAGAGGTTGAAGTAGGGCAGAAAAACGCCCAGCACCCCGAAATAGAGGAAATACTGGGCCGCCAGAATCGATGCCGGCCTACTCAATCCGAACGCGGATCCGACGGGCCGATTCAGCTCGGGGCTCGGGCCGGGGAATCGATATGACCAGCACCCCGTCCGTCAACCGGGCTCCGATCCGGTCGGGATCGACGTCGAATTGGAAGGTAAACGCCCGGTGAAAAGAACCGGATGGCCGCTCCTGACGGTAATACATCGGATCATCGGCGGGCCGCTCCCGAGGGCGTTGCCCGGAGATGGTCAAGACGTTGGCGGTAACCGCCACCGATACCGCGTCCAGGCTGACGCCGGGAAGCTCCGCCTCGATGACCACCCCGGCCTCGGTTTCATGGATGTCCACGGCCGGTTTCCACGGCCGGTCCGCCGCCCCTTCGGGGGAATCGGCGAGGGCCGCTGCTTCGAACGGGTCCCAGTTGGTAATCGCCATGACTCTTGCTCCTTTCCGCGTGGATCGCCATGAGCCCGGCTGAGCCGCGCCATTCGCCGGCCCGGCGCTCCGACTTCCGGTTTGACCGCCGGACCCGGCCCCGCCCGGGCGGCGGCCGGTTGGACACCATCCGGGTCCGGACGACCCGCCCCCGGGCGATCCTCTTCGTCCCGCCCCTGATCGGCGGGGACCTTGCCGGGGCGATCCGCCCCGTCCGCCCCCTGCTCCGGGCCGGATGCGACCTGATCACCTTCAGCTACGCCGGCCACGGCAGGTCCTCGGACCCCTTCTCCCTGAGCGCGACTCTCCGGGACACGGCTTATATGCTCGACGACGCGGCCCGGTTGAGCCGCCGGGCGGGAATCCCCCTTTTCGGGCTGGCCGTCTGCTACGCCGCCATCCCGGCCATCCACGCCGCCGCCGCCCTCGGCGAACCCTTCACCCGCCTGGCCCTGGTCAACGCGGTGGCCGACCTGGGGCCGAAAGCCATCTACCGGTCCTTCCGGGGCTACGTCGGCCGCCTCCCCCGAACCCCGGCCGGCCTCCGCCAAGCGGCCCATGACTACCTCGACTTCCTCTTCCCGGAGGTGGCCAAGGGCCGGGACCGGTTCGGAGTCCTGGAACGACGCCGGACGGGCCTCTTGCGGACCGCCGCCGAAGGGATGACCCTCCGCCCCTTAGCCGGAGTTCATCTGCCGGGAACCCCGGTCCTGAGCCTCTACGCCCGGGAAGACCGGATTCTCCGAATTTACGGCGCCACGGTCGGCCGGGGCGAGGAATACGAAGACGTCATCCGGCGGGTCTGTCCCCTGGCCCGGTTCATCCCCGTTGACGGCGACCACTTCCTCTCCCGGCCCACCGACCGGGCCGACGTCCGCCGGTCCCTCCTCTCCTTTTTCGGCCTTCCGCTCTCCGTCGGCCTCAGATCGACAGGATAAACCTTCATGACCGGGGTACCACGATCACCCCCGGGCATGAAAACTGAGTGCTGAGTGCCGAGGACTGAGGACTGAGTGCTCAGTCGAGGGCAACCACGGGGGGTTGCCCCTACA
>CAZWGY010000162.1:2669-9408 GCA_964633575.1 uncultured Desulfobacteraceae bacterium | reverse complement strand
CGCACCCACCCATCACCCCCCAAAACCAACATAGGAGACCCCCTTATGCCCATGACCAAAATTGTCTGTACCATCGGCCCATCCTCCAGCGACCCGGCGGTCATCCGCCGGCTTATCCGCACCGGGATGGACGTGGCCCGTCTCAACTTTTCCCACGGCACCCATGAGGAGCACGCCGAGAAGATCCGGACGATCCGGGCCATTTCCGACGAGGTGGGCAAACCAGTGGCCGTTCTCCAGGATCTCTGCGGCCCCAAGATCCGGGTCGGCAGCGTCAAGTCCCCCGGCCTGCGGCTCGAACCGGGCGAAACCTTTATCCTGTCCAGCGAGCCGGAGGAAGGCGTGGGCAACCGGGTCTCGATCTCCTACGCCTCGCTCCCATCGGAAGTCCGGGTCGGCGACCGGATTCTCCTGGCCGACGGGATGATGGAGCTGGAAGTCCGGGAGACCGGGGAGACCGAGATCATCACCGACGTCATCACCGGCGGGGTCCTCACCTCCCACAAGGGGATCAACCTGCCGTCGGGGACGATCCAGGCAGCGGCTCTCACTGAAAAGGACCGGACCGACCTCCACTTCGGGCTCGAGCTCGATGTCGATTACGTGGCCCTCTCATTTGTCCGGACTCCCGAAGACGTGGCCCAGGTCAAAAAGATCATTCGTGAGGAGGGCAAGTCCACCCCGGTGATCGCCAAGATCGAAAAGCACGAGGCCATCGACAACATGGAGGAGATCCTCGACATCTCCGACGGGATCATGGTGGCCCGAGGCGATCTGGGGGTGGAGATCCCCCTGGAGATGGTCCCTGAAATCCAGAAGACCCTTGTCCGGAAGGCCAATGCCCGGGGCAAGCCGGTGATCATCGCCACTCAGATGCTCCGCTCGATGGTTGACTCCCCCCGCCCCACCCGGGCCGAAGCCACCGACGTGGCCAACGCGGTCCTCGACGGGGCCGACGCGGTGATGCTCTCCGAAGAAACGGCCAGCGGGAACTATCCGGTGGAGGCGGTGGACTACATGGCCCGGATCGGGCGAAACGCGGTCCGAACCTTTGACCATCCCCGGTATCTCAGCCTCACCCCGGAAAAGGACGTCTCCGAATCGGTGGCCTATGCCGCCTGCGTTCTGGCCGACCACCTGGATGCCAAGGCCATCATCGCCACCACCCGCTCCGGGTCCACCGCGATGCACATTTCCCGGTTCAAGCCCCGGACCCGGATCATCGCCCTCTCCCCGGAAAAGGACATGGTTCGGCGCCTGGCCCTCTACTGGGGCTGCTATCCGAGCCACGTGCCCCATTACCGGGACACCGACGAATGGATTCAGCAGGCGACCGAGGCGGCGATTAAAACCGGGCTTGTCACCGAAGACGACCTGGTGGTCATCACCGCCGGCCTTCCCATCTGGGTGGAGGGCACCACCAACATGCTCAAGGTCAAACGGCTGTAAGGGTCAGGGGGTCCCGTTCAATGCCCGGCGGACGGCCCGGGCCAGGTCGGCCCGGGGGATGGGCTTGGTGAGACAGGCGGTCACTCCCGCCGCGTCGGCCGTCTCCGGCGAGATCCGGTCGCTGAACCCGGTGCAGATGATCACCGGGATCTCCGGGCGGATTTCCCGGATCCGGCGGGCCAGCTTGTCGCCGGTGAGGTTGGGCATGGTCATGTCGGTGATCACCAGATCGAACTGGTCCGGGGCCTTGCCAAAGACGGCCAGGGCGTCTAGACCGCCCTCGCGGGCGGTCACCGTGTATCCGAGTCCTTCGAGCATTTGGCGGAGCAGCCGGGCAATGGACCGCTCGTCATCCACCACCAGGATCCGCTCGGTGCCCCGGCTGACCGTTTTCGTTTCGGGCATGGCGCCGGGGTCCGGGTCCTCCGCCTGCTCCATCAGGGGGAAATGGATCGAAACGGTGCTCCCCCGTCCCACTTCACTTTCCACCGTGACAAAGCCCCCGTGATCAACCATGATCCCGTGGACAACGGCCAGGCCGAGCCCGGTTCCCTTCCCCGGCTCTTTGGTGGTGAAATAGGGCTCGAAGATCCGTTCCACCACCGCCGGCTCCATCCCGCCCCCGGTGTCCGAAACCCGGATACGAGCATACCGGCCGGGCTCCGCCCCGGGATGGCCGGCCGAGGTTTCCGATGAGATATCGACCTCCTCCAGCCGGATGGACAAAACCCCGCCCGCCGATTCCATCGAGTGGTAAGCGTTGGTGCAGAGGTTCATGATCACCTGGTGGATCTGGGTGGGATCGGCCATCACCGGGCCGGTCGCCTTCAGCTCATGGCGGATTTCAACCGTCGTCGGAATGCCGGCCCGGACTATCTTGAGCGACTCATTTACGATCGGGTAAATCTGAATCGGCTTGATTTCGGTCTCCGCCTTCCGGGAAAAGGCGAGGATCTGGCTCACCAGATCCCGGGCCCGGATGGCGGCGTTGAGGATTCCGGTGATGTGAGGCCGCATCGGGCTGCCCTTGGGCAGCTCATCGGCCGCCATTTCCGCGTGCCCGATGATGGGGAACAACAGATTATTGAAATTATGGGCGATCCCCCCGGCCAGGGTTCCCACCGCCTCCAGTTTCTGGGATTGCCGGAGCCGGGCCTCCAGCTCCCGCCGTTCCCGCTCGGCGCGCTTCCGTTCAGTGACATCCTCGTGATTGCCGATCATGTAAACGGCATCACCGGCCTCGTCCCGTTCCACCACCCGGCCCCGGGCCCGGATCCATCGGTATTCCCCGTCCGCCGTCCGCATCCGAACCTCGTTTTCATACTCGTCCTGTTTGGATTCGAGCCACCGGGTGGCCACGGACAATGCTTCATCGAGATCCTCCGGGTGGATGAGGTCCTTCCAGCTCTCGAAGCCGGGCGGAAAGGCGCCCGGCGCGTACCCCAGCATCGTGTAATACTTGGGGCTGAAGAAGAGTGCGTTGGTTTTGAAGTGCCAGGTCCAGATCCCGTCGGTGGTGGCATTCAGCGTGTTTTCCAGCTCGGCCACCGCCCGTTTCCGGGCCTCGACCTCCCTTTGCAGATCGGTGTTCAGGGCCTGGAGCCGCTGCTGCTGTCGCCGGAGGGTCACGTGAGTCCGAATCCGGGCCAGGATCTCCGCCTCCTGGAACGGCTTGGTGACGTAATCGGCCCCGCCGACCCGGAATCCCCGGACCTTGTTCCGGGTCTCGGCCACCGCCGACAGGAAGATCACGGGGATATGGGCCGTCTCCGGCATCGATTTGAGCTCCCGGCAGGTCTCGAACCCGTCGATGCCGGGCATCAGGATGTCGAGGAGAATCAGGTCGGGCTCGGCGAGGAGCGCGTGTTGAATTCCCTCGTCACCATTGCCGGCCACCAGGACCTCGAACCCCTCTTTTTCCAGCAACGTGGTCATGATGCTCAGGCTGTGCGGGTCGTCATCGACCACCAGCACCTGGATTCGGGACTCGGATGGGTCGTTCATGAAGCATTCTCCCGATACTGTGAGATCAAGGCTTTCAACCTTCCGATCTCGAATTGTCGGACATGGTCGAGGACCCGCCCGCAAAATGCCGCGGATTCGGGCGAGCGGACCATGATCGCCTCGGCCGCCGCCCGGACCCCGGCCAGGTCGCCGATCCGGGCCGCCTGGTGAAGCCGTTCGATCTCATCGGGCGGGGGCGGGACGAGGGCGGTTTCCCCGTCCTCCACCGGGGGCTCTTGGGGCGCCGTCCGCAACCACTCCACCCCCGCTACCGATGCCATTTCCCGAAGCAGAGCCGTGCGGAACACCGGTTTGGGAACAAACCCGTCCGCCCCGGCGGATACCGCTCCCTGGCGGGCCGCCTGAGAAACATCCGCCGACACGGCCAGAATGGCGGTATCCTCGACACCGGGGAGCCGCCGGAGCCGGGCGATGGCCTCGTAACCGTCCATCCCCGGCATGACCAGGTCCATGAGCACGATGTCCGGGGCCTCCGCCTCGGCGGCGGCAAGGGCCTCGGTCCCGCCGTCAACCGACGTTATCTCGAATCCCAAAGGCGTCAGCAAGGCCGTGAGGATATCCCGGTTGTCGGCCACGTCATCGACCACCAGCACCCGGCGCCGGGACCCCGCATAGCCGGTGATCTCGCCCTCCAGTTGCCGGCGGTCGAGCCCCGGTCCGGACGCCGGCGGAAGCGGCAATCTGAAGGTGAAGGTGGTCCCTTCCCCCTCCCGGCTCACCATCTTCAGGTCCCCGCCCATCAACGTCACCAGCTCCCGGCTGATGGTCAGGCCCAGCCCCGTGCCCTCGGATGTGGAATCCCCGCCGCGGATCTGCACAAAAGGCTTGAAAACCGCCTCCTGCTGGTCCTCGGGAATCCCGATCCCCGTGTCGGAGACCGAAAACGCCACTTTCTCCCCCGCCGAGGTCACCCGGAGCGCCACCTCGCCTTCGAGAGTGAACTTCACGGCGTTGGACAGGAGATTGAGCAGAATCCGGCGGAGCCGCTTTTCGTCGCCGATCATATAATCCGGAATTCGCGTTTCAACGGAAAAAACGAGATGGATGCCCCGTTCCCGGGCCCGGAGCTGAATCAGGTCAACAAGGTCGGCCAGGAGCTGCCGGAGATTAAAGACATCGGCGGAAAGCACCATCTTTCCGGCCTCGATCTTTGAGATGTCGAGGATGTCGGTGATAAGGGTCAGGAGATGCTCGCCACTGGTCGCCATGACCCGGACCGCCTCCCGCTGATAGTCATCAAGGCCCTCTTGTCCCAGAAGGATCTGGGCGTAGCCGAGGATGGCGTTCAAGGGGGTCCGCAACTCGTGGCTCATGTTGCTCAGGAAATTCCCCTTGGCCTGGTTGGCCGCCTCGGCGGCGTCCCGAGCCTTTCGAAGGGTCGTCTCGAGCTGCTTCCGCTCGGTGATGTTCCGGGTGACCACCAGGACGGCCAAAAGCTCCCCATAGTCAAAGGCCCGGGCGTTGGCCTCCACATCGATGACCCGCCCGTCCCGGCCGGCGATCCCCATATCGAAGCAGGCCCGGCGCCGCAACAGGAGGTCCTCCCGCAGGGCATTGGCATTATAGGGGTATCCGGGAACCGTGATTTCCAGAGGCCCCCGGCCGAGCATCTCCTTTCGGGTATAGCCGAGCCACCGGCAGGCGGTCTCGTTGGCCTCCATGAACCAGCCGGGCCGCCCGGTCACGCGGTCGATGTCATAGAAAAAAATCGCGTCGTTGCTCATATTGAAGAGGGTCCGGTACCGTTCCTCGCTCTTCCGGCGAGCCAGCTCCGCCTCACGCCGATCAGTGATGTCCCGGACCAGGGAGACCACCATCGCGCGGCCCTCCATCTGAAAAACCCGGGACCGGATCTCCACCGGCACCCGATCCCCGGTCCGGGTTTCCAGGTCGATATCGAAGACGACGTGCTCGCCCCCCGCCAGTTGAGTGGTGATCCGCTCGCCATCGACGGCGGCGTCGGGGGCTTCAAGATCCCGGGGGGTCAATGTCATCAGCGTCTCGCGGTCGTAGCCCACCAGCTTGCAAGCCGCCTCGTTGACCTCGATAAACGGCCCCACCCGGCCGTCGCCGTGGACCTCGTGGACAAACAACCCGTCGGTGATCGCCGAAAAGAGGACCTCGTAGCGGTGTTCCCGGATCAGAAGATCTCCTTCAGCCCGCTCCCGGCGGGCCACCTCCCGGGCGAGCCGTCGGTTCCAGATCAGCACCATCCCGATGATCCACCCGAAAACCGCCGCCAGCCCGACCAGCCAGAGAAAGACCGTCCGCCGGCGCAGGCCGTGCTCATATCGGACCGGGTTCCACCGCCGATTGATCGCGTCGATCGCCTGGCGGGGAATCGACCGGATCGCGGCATTGAAGGTCGAAACGAGATCTCCCGCGCCCTTCCGGACCCCCAGACGGACCTCGGCATCCGGGTAGCCGGCCGGAGCGGCGATCCGAAGGGGCGTCAGCCGGTGTCTCTGGATGAGATAGCCCGCCACCGTCAGGGGCCCGACATAAGCATCGGCCAGACCCTCGGCCACCATCCGTAGAGCGGAAAGATGGTCCCGGGTCGGCCTGAACTCCATTTCAGGATAATCAGCGGCCAGCAGCTTGACAATATAAATGCCTTCCACCACCGCCACCCGGGCCTGATGAAGGTCCCCGAGTCCGGTGATCATCGGAAGGCCCGCCGGGGTAACCACCACCCACGCCACCGTGAAAATCGGTTCCGTGAAATCGAGAAATTCATCTCGATCCGGGCTCCTCATGCCGGGAAAGGCATCAATGGCCCCGGTCTCGATGAGCTCCCGAATTTGGGTCAGCTCGGCCGTCACCAGCTCAAACTCCAGGTCGGCCCGCTCCTGAACCCGCTTCAGGAAATCCGGGATGATGCCGGCGAAGGTTCCGTCCGGTTCGAGAAACATTTCCGGCTCGAACCCGGGAAACAGGCCCACCCGCACCGGGCGGCGGCCGCCGTCATCCGCTTCTCCGGCGGTTACGGTTGGCGGCGCCACAAGGAGCAGACAAAGCAGGATTAAGGTACCAGCGGCGGTTTTCATGGGGTGTTGAATCTCCGAGGCTCGCGTCAGTATCACCGGGAGGAGGATAACGGAAAGGGATCGAAAGCAAAAGGGGAAATCACCACCAGAGACCTCCGAAGTTTTGGAAACCTCGGAGGTCTTTATCGGCGCCCGGGCGTCCCGCCCGCATGTTGTAGGGGCGGCCCTTGCGGCCGCCCGTCCAGGGCAAACACGCAGGTTTGCCCCTACATTCGAAA
>CAZWGY010000162.1:0-2569 GCA_964633575.1 uncultured Desulfobacteraceae bacterium | reverse complement strand
CCAGCCCGTTGGGATTCGGCGTGGGGATGAATCCTTTCACCCCTAACCGGCTTGAGCCGCTTTCATAAGAGTGAGCCTGGGATTTTAATCCCAGGCGATGCCGGGAGGGCGGGCTTCCAGCCCGCCATGCGGGCGAGACGCCCGCGCTCCCAGGGGCGGCCAAACCAACGCCCCGCCTCAATTCACCTTCGTAGGGGCAGGCCCCCGTGCCTGCCCTTATGTCCGCACAAGGGATGGGCGGACACCCTCGATGGGATTTCAATTCCGGGGCTATGAGCGCCGTGTGCCGGTCAGGTCCGCTACCGGTTCGGCCCAGAGCCGCTCGAACCCCAGACTGACCACCGCAAATGCCCGGAGCCGCAAGGGACCGTGTTTCCGTTCCAGCTCCGCCCCGTATCGGCGAGCCTGCTCCACGGCCTCGGCCATCCGCGCCCGCATCGCCGGCAGGGCCCGGACCTCCGCCGCCGACATCCGCCGGGCTGTCTCAACCGTGACCCCGGCCTGGGAGAGCTTCACGTATTTGAATTCAAACAGGAGGTCCAGGAGCTGATATTTCCGCATGTCGGGACGGATGATCATGGTCAGGTCCGCGTACCCCCGGCCGGTTTCATGCTCCGAGTCCATGATATAGCGGATGTCGTCGTACAGAAGCGTCAGAAAGGCGGTCTTCACCGTCAGCTCATTGGCCCATTTGTAGTCCGGATTGTGGAAAACCTGGAAATACCGCCCCTCAACGAAATCACACAACGGGCCGATGTCGCCCTCGGTGAGCACCCTCTCCGCCGCCGACCGGCCGTCATCCCGGACCCTCGGGTCCGGCAGGAGGGATTCCGCGATCCGGGTCACATACAACCCCCGGGTGATCAAATTCGGCACCCGCATCTCCAGCTTGCCCGACGAAGAGATCCCCCGGATGCTCAAGACCCCGACATAGTAGAGAAACGACACCAAAAAATCATGGGTTTTGGCGACGTCGCTCAGGATCCGGGAGATCCCGAACCGATTGGATATCCCGGAAACCATCACCGGCTCGGCTTCCCGGACGATATCCAAAAGGAGCTGCCGGCCGCCGGGCAGACTCCCCACAAAGGAAAGCTTCGCCTCGTCCATCGACAGGTTGGCGTCGAGCATTTCCCGGGGAAACGCGCCGCTCTCCAGAAGCGTGTCCAGAAAATGCAAGACCATCGTGGGATTGTACAGGCGTTGGGTCACCTCGGGAGCAAACGTGTATCCGTTGTAATAGGTCCGCGCCAGGGACAGGGCGCTGGCCGTCACGGAACCATCCAGGCCAGCCTCATCGACCGTCGCTTTGACCATCGCCTCGAATTCCGGCTCCGTGAATCCACACAGGTCGTTGAAGTCGGCTTTCAGGTAGATGTCCTTGGCGATGTTAAACCCCGAAGTGATATCGCTCATCACCACCGGTGAAACCCCGGTAATGAAAATCCGGTCGATGGTCCCCTCGCCGGCCGCCGATTTCACGGCCTTGAACAGGGTTTTCAGGGGACCTTTTTCGTGGACCAGGGCCTTGTAAGTCTCCTCCTCGTCGCGGATGCCCGACATCACCTCGTTGGCGAAGTTGTCGTATTCATCGATGAACAGATAGACCGGATGGCCCGCCCGCCGGGTCGCGTGCAGAAGGGAGCCCAGCGAATCCAGGGCGTTGTCCGGGTTGATGGGGATTTCCGAGTCGATCCAGGTGTCGTAGTAAACGGAAAAACCCCGGATTCGGGTGTTGATGTGGTCGTGGAGGGACCGCCGGATGTCCGCCGCCGATCCCGTGGGATCGACGCAGGAAAAATCCCACTGGAAAACGAAATACCGGTTTTTCAGGGGCGTCGGGTCACCGGCGATGGCCAGGCCGCCGAACAGCGTCCCGAAACGCGCTTCCTGGGCGATGTCGTAATAATGGCGAAGGGTCGACAGCCACAGGCTCTTTCCAAAACGGCGCGGCCGGATAAAAAGCAGATATTTGCCCGCGTTTTCGATGAGCGGAATCCGGCCGGTCCGGTCCTGGTAAAAATAGCCTTCGGTCCGGATCGCGTTGAAATCGCTGATGCCGTAGGGAAATTTCATGATTTGCTTTTCATGCATCGATAGGGCGGCCACGGGGGGCTGCCCCTACATTCGAAGACACCCCTGGAAGCGCGGGCGTCTCGCCCGCATGGCGGGCTGGAAGCCCGCGCTCCCGGCGGCGCCTGGGATTAAAATCCCAGGCTGACTCCACAAAACGCGCTAAAGCGCGTTGGAAAAGTATGGGGCGCTGGGGTAAAAACACTAAACCGGTTCATCGGCCTGGGGTTGAAACCCCAGGCTATACGCCGTTGCCGCTCCGCGGCATTCTTTGCCGATGCAATGATCGAGGCACCAACGCGCTTTGGTGGAGCCCATTTTAGGCAGACGCGGCGACCGGGCCCAGAAGATGATCAATGCCCGCCCTCTTTCTCCCGTTTCAATTGTCTCACCGCTTCGATGCTCAAGTTGGCTGCCTGGGCGATCTGCTCTTCGGTCAAGACATTGAGCAACAGCAGATTCCGGGCGGTTTCTTTTCTGGCCTTTTCCATGCCGA
>CAZWGY010000161.1:3401-9414 GCA_964633575.1 uncultured Desulfobacteraceae bacterium | reverse complement strand
GAAATCGAAATCGAAATCGAAATCGAAATCGAAATCGAAATCGGGATCGGGATCGGGATCGGGATCGAAATCGAAATCGAAATCGAAATCGAAATCGATATGCACGTGCTCAAACAGGTTATGGGTTCGTTAGGTCAGTGGCGAATCCGGATAGAATCAGCTCGGAACCGGGATGGTCCGTAAAATCTCATCGACCACCCCGTCGGCGGTCCGGCCCGAGAACCGGGCTTGTGGGTCCATCACCATCCGGTGGGCGATCACCGGGACGGCGATCTCCTGGATCAGCTCGGGGGTGACGAAATCCTGGCCGTCGAACAGCGCCAGGGCCTGAGCGATCTTCATCAGGGCCAGGGAGGCCCGGGGGCTGGCCCCGAGGGTGACGCCGGGAGCCGATCGGCTCGCCCGGACGATATCAACCACATACCGCTTGAGCTCCTCGCTGACCCGGACCGTCCGGGCTTTGGCCTTGAGGCGCAGGACATCTTCGGCCGTAACGCACGGCCGAACGTCGTCCACCGGGGGACCGTTGCCCTGATCCGTCAACATGGCCGCCTCGTCCTCGGCGGAGATATAGCCGAGGCTGAAGCGCATGGCAAACCGGTCCATCTGAGCCTCGGGGAGCGGGTAGGTGCCCCGGGACTCCACCGGGTTCTGGGTGGCGATGACGAAAAAAAGCCCTTCCAGCGGCCGGATTTCCCCCTCGATGCTCACCTGGGACTCGGCCATGGCCTCCAGGAGAGCCGACTGGGTCCGGGGCGAGGCCCGGTTGATCTCGTCGGCCAGAAGAATATCGGTAAAGATCGGCCCGTTGCGGAAATGAAACTGCTGGTCACCCTGGTCGAAGATCGAGACCCCAAGGATATCCGAGGGCAAGAGGTCCGGGGTGAACTGGACCCGGGTAAACCGAGCCTCCACCGACCGGGCCAGAGCTTTGGCCAGGGTCGTCTTGCCGGTGCCGGGGTAGTCTTCCAACAGGACGTGTCCCCCGGCAACAAAGGCCGCCAGCAGCAACCGGATGGCGCCGGCCTGCCCCCGCATCACCGCATCGATGTTCGAAGTGATCCGACGGTAAACGGCTTCGGTTTTCAGAGAGTCGGGCGTGACGGCGTAAGGATCGGTTTTCATTGTGAAGGGAAGGCACCCCGGCTCGTTCCGGCCGGTGGGCGCCTGCTTACATCTTCCCCGCCGGGGCCGACCAGATTCCGGGAATCGACGTGCCGCAGTGGGCGCAGGCACCGTCTTGAATATCCATCTCGCCGATCCGGTAACCGGTCCGCTCGATGACCCGCCGGCCGCACCCGGGACAGGCGGTGCTCTCCCCCGGATGGCCGGGGACGTTTCCCAGATAAACGAACCGAAGCCCCGCCGCCTGGGCCGTCTTTCGGGACCGCTCCAGGGTCGAAACCGGAGTGGGCGGAAGGCTTTTCAGCCGGTACATCGGATGGAACCGGGAGAAATGGAGCGGGACATCCGGCCCCAGGGTCTCGGCGATCCAGTCGCACATTTTCCGGATGGTCTTGTCGGCGTCGTTTTTCCCGGGAACCACCAGGTTGACCAGCTCGGTGTGAACCCCCGCCGCCTTCAACCGCTTGAGGGTTTCGAGCACCGGGGCGAGCCGTCCGCCGGTTATCTCCCGGTAGTAGTCCTCGGTGAAGCCTTTCAGGTCGATGCAGGCGGCGTCGAGGACCTCACATAAGTCATCCAGGGGACCGGGATTGATGTAGCCGTTCGAATGGATCACATTCAGGATCCCCGCCCGCCGAGCCCGGTTTCCGATGGCGAGCATGTATTCGATGAAGATGGTCGGCTCGACGTAGGTGCTGGCAATGGACCGGCACCCGTAACGCTCGGCCAGGGCCACGGCGTCCTCTGGGGTGAGCTTGTAGTTATGGGTCTCCTCGGGGAGAGCCTGGGAAATCTCCCAATTCTGGCAGAATTTACAGTCCATGTTGCAGCCGGCGGTGGCAAGGGAAAACGACCGGGTGCCGGGGAGGACGTGGAAAAACGGTTTTTTCTCGATGGGGTCCGCGTGGATGGCGCAGGGGTTGCCGTAAACCAGGGAGTAGTAAACGCCGTCGACGTTCTCCCGGACCTCGCAATGGCCCCGGTCGCCGGCCGCCACCTCGCAGAGCCGGGGGCAAAGATCGCACCGGACCACTTTATCCCCAAGGGAGGTGTAATACGGGGATCGAATCCGGCCGATATAGCCCTTTTCGAGGGTTGGCATTCCGGCGGCTTGGCCCCGGCCGGTCGGCCAGCCGGCCACTCCGGCTCCGGCGCAGACCAGGGCGCATCGCCCGCAGCGGGCCAGAAAATTTCGTCGGGTGATCTCGTCCGTCACGGTCACGGTGTTCCTTCGGCTTCCGAGAAAACCTCGGCGGTAAAGGTCTGGAGTCGGGTTTCCGGGTCTTGCCAGGCGTCGGCCGGCAGCCCCGCCTTCCGGCAGGTGGCCGCCAGAAATGCCTCCCGGTCCCATCCGTAGGCGGTCGCGACCTGGGGCAAAAGCAGGCCGGACCGTCTTCCCCGCTGGATGTAAAGCCCATGGGTTCCCACCCGGATGTCGTCCGGGTCGGTCACCGGGGTCAGGGGTCCGAGAACCGAGATCTCGATGGCTACCCGGTCGAGCTCCTCCGGTGTAAGCGGGGGAAACCGGGGGTCATCGAAGGCCGCGGCCACGGCCATCCGGGAGACCGTCTCGGCGAGGGGCAAACGGCCCACGATGTGACCGATACAACCCCGGAGCCGGCCGTCGATTTCGAGAGTGACAAAGGCTCCGCTCGGCCGCTTCAGGGCCGGGGAATTCGCACCGGTCCCGAGCTCGGGGACCGGCTCCCCGGCCATCCGGGCCCGGATGGCCGACCGGGCGATCCGGAAGAGGGTCCCCCGGTCCGCGTCGGAGAGCCCTCCGGCCGGGTTGCCCGTCGCCCCGCCGTCGGTTGCCGTCAGAGCGGCGGCCAGATACCCCACCACCCGCTGGCGGTCGCCGGTGACGTCGCCGGATGTGGCGTAATCCAGGATCACCCCGTTATCCGCGCCCAGGGCTCGGGCCGCCAGCATGACGGTGACCATGGGACCGCCCCCGCAGGCCTCGCAGGCCCCCTCGCGGAGGCGCCGGTGGAGCGCCGTCGGATCGAAGGCCGCCACCTGCTCCCGGACGACCCCGTCGAGCCGTCGGGCGGTTTTGTCATCGTGGAAATGGGAAAGGTCGGTGGATGCGATCAGAAGGGCAGATCGGTCCTTTAGAACCTCGGCCAGGCGCCCGGCCAGCCATTGGCAAGTCGCCAGATCGTCCGACCCCATCACCAGGGGCACCAGGCGGAAATCGGACAGGACCGTCTGAAGAAAAGGAAGCTGGATCTCCAGGGAATGCTCCCGGGTGTGGGCTTCGGGCCGGTATCCAATCCGTTTGGAATCCCCCCGGACGGCATCGACCAGATGCCGGTCGATGGGGACATCGCCGAGCGGAGTTCGGTAGGCGAGCCCGTCGTAAACCGACACCCCGTCGAACCGAAGATGGTGACTCGGCGCGATCACCACGACGGTATCGTAGTCTCGGCCCTCTACCAGCCGGTAGGCGTGGCCGGCCACCGGTCCCGAGTAACGATAGCCGGCATGGGGGACGATGAGGCCGACGGGGCGGCCGGCGGCATCAGCCGGATCGGCGTTGGCTATATACCCGGTCACCGCCGCCGTCAACTCGGCCGGAGCCGCCGGATACCAGTTCCCGGCCAGGATGGAGTCCCGGACCCCGTCCTGGGCGTACATATACGGCGTCCCGGCAATCAACCCGGCGGCCAGGCCGATGGCTGGCATCAGATAAAAAAGGAACCGGTGAGATTTGATGATCCGTGAGTGCATCGTCTCTTACGCGGGGTTTAAGATGGAAGGAAACCTGAGGGCACACGGCGGGGCCGGCGCCCCAATGCCTTATCCTGACTGCAAAGGATATTGAAATCCGGCGGGAGTGTCAAGTTCCCCTTGATCAAATCGCTTTTTCGCAATAGTCTATACGTATGGGACATGTGTTCAGCCATGACGATGCCCTCGCCTGGCAAGCGGGGATGCGGAAGCCCTGCAACCAGATCACCCTGGATCTGGAGCGGCGGCTCACTTTCGAGATGCTTCGGCCGGCGCGGCTGGAGGCGGTGCTGGACATCGGGTGCGGTACCGGCGACACCCTGGTGGCCTTTCTGGAGCGAGGCATCGATGCCTCGGGGATCGACCCTTCCGAGCCGATGCTCCGGATCGCCCGGGACCGGGTCGGCCACCGGGCATCCCTTCACCAGGGCTTTGCCGAAGACCTGCCCTTTGACGACAACACCTTCCACTACTCCAGTCTGATCAAGACCCTCGAGTTCGTCGAGGACCCCCGCCGGGTTCTCGAGGAGGCCTTCCGGGTAACCCGGTACCGGGTGTTCGTCGGGGTGCTCAACCCCCATTCCCTGAAGGGGAGCGGGCTGCGGGTCAAGCGGATCTTCACCCGAACCCTTTACTCCCACGCCCGGCTTTTCTCCTTATGGGACCTCAACCGGATGGTCCGGGAGGTGGCCGGGAACCTTCCCCTGTGCTGGAAAACCATCGGCCAGCTCCCGGCGGGGCGGATCACCCGGCGGATGGAGGCATCCGAGCTTGTCCAGCGGTGTCCCTTCGGCGCGTTCACGGGGATGACCGTGACCCTGTTACCCCGCTTCCGAACCCGTCCCCTGGAGTTGATCGACACCGGGATGATGGGTCATCACACCGCGCCGGCCCCCGGCGGATTCGGAACCGGCTGGATCGGAACCACGAGGAGGGAGCCATGACCCAGGAGATGATGGCCTCGGAGAGCGAGGCATGTCTTTACGAACTGTTACAGGACCGGACCGTCCGATGCGGCCTCTGCCGTCACCTTTGCGTCATCAAACCGGGCCGGCGGGGGATCTGCGGGGTCCGGGAGAACCGGCGGGGGACGCTCTTCACCCTCGTTTACGGCCGGTTGATCGCTCAGAACATCGACCCCATCGAGAAAAAGCCGCTGTTCCACTTCCACCCCGGCACTCTCTCCTATTCGGTGGCCACGGTGGGGTGCAACTTCCGGTGCCGGTTCTGCCAGAACGCCAACATCGCTCAGATGCCCGGTGACCGGGACGGGATGATCATGGGGGATGTTTACCCGCCGGAGAGCGTGGTCGAGGCGGCTCGGCGGCGGGGGTGTAAAACCATCGCCTACACCTATACCGAGCCCACCGTCTATTTCGAATTCGCCCGGGACACGGCCCGGCTGGCCCACGAGGCCGGGATCGCCAACGTCTTTGTCACCAACGGGTACATGACCGCCGAGGCTCTCGACGCCATCCATCCGGACCTGGACGCGGCCAACGTCGATCTGAAGGCATTTTCCGACGAGTTTTACAAAACCCAGTGCGGGGCCCGGCGGACTCCGGTGATGGAAACGCTCAAGGAAATGAAGCGGCGGGGGATTTTCGTGGAGGTGACCACTCTGATCATCCCCGGCTTGAACGATGACCCCGGGGAGCTGGCCCGGCTGGCCGGGTTTCTCGTGGAAGCCGTCGGCCCGGAGACTCCCTGGCACGTCAGCCGGTTCCACCCCACCTACCGGCTCACCGACCGCCCCGCCACCCCGGTGGAGACCCTGGTCAACGCCCGGAAGATCGGCCGGGCCGAGGGGCTCCGGTATGTTTACACCGGCAACGTCCCCGGCGACGACGGCGAGAGCACCTATTGTTACGGATGCGGGGTCCGGGTCATCCATCGGACCGGGTTCACGGTCCGGGAAAACCGGGTCCGGGACGGCCGGTGCCCCGACTGCGGGGCGGCCATCGACGGGGTGGGGCTGCCGTGACAACCGACGGTTTCCGGAGCACCTCTCCGCACTCGAGGGCAACCACGGGGGGTTGCCCCTACGAGCGGCGCAAAGCGGGCGGACACGCGGGTCCGCCCCTACAACCGTCCGCTCCCTCACGGTCGCGGCTCCGCCCCTACAACCGTCCGCTCCCTCACGGTCGCGGCTCCG
>CAZWGY010000161.1:0-3301 GCA_964633575.1 uncultured Desulfobacteraceae bacterium | reverse complement strand
CTCAGTCCTCGCCTACGTCCGAATGATCAAGCTCTCCCACACCGTCTTTGCTCTCCCCTTTGCTTTGTCGGCGGCGGTTCTGGCCCAGCGGACCCACCCGTTGACCGGCGCCGTCCTTTTCTGGCTCCTGCTGGCCATGGTGGGGGCCCGGTCGGCGGCCATGGGGTTCAACCGGATCGTTGATGCCGGCATTGACGCCCGGAACCCCCGGACCGAGGGTCGGGAGATTCCCGCCGGCCGGATTTCGATCCCCCAGGCCGGGGGATTCGTGGTCCTCTTTTCGGCGCTCTTCATCCTTTCCGCCGGGATGCTCGGGCGGCTCCCGCTGATCCTCTCCGGGCCGACCCTGGCCATCCTGTTTTTCTATTCCTACACCAAGCGGTTCACCTGGCTGGCTCATCTTTATCTGGGGTTTGCCATCTCGCTGGCTCCGGCCGGGGCGTGGATCGCCGTCACCGGCGGTTTTTCGCCGGAGATTCTGATCCTTTCCCTGGCCCTGATGACCTATATCGCCGGCTTCGACGTCCTCTACGCCTGCCAGGACGCCGGTTTCGACCGGGCCGAAGGGCTCCGGTCCATCCCGGCGCGGTTTGGAGTCCGGCCGGCTCTGATGGCGGCCCGGGGGCTTCACCTGGTTTCCTTCGGAGCGCTTTTGGGGCTCATCCCCGCCTTTGGCCTGGGCGGTGCCTACATCCTGTTTGCCGGGATCATCGGCGGCCTGATGGTGGTCGAGCACCGCTTTGTCCGGCCGGACGACCTGAGCCGGGTCGGCATCGCCTTTTTCCACGTCAACAGCCTGATTTCGGTGGCGCTGTTCCTGGGGATTCTGGCCGACGAGGTGTTCCGCCGATGGCTTTAGATCGGGGGGCGAACCGGCTGGTGGTGGCCATCACCGGGGCGTCGGGAGTAGTCTACGGGCTTCGCCTGATCCGGGCTCTGCTGAAGGAGCCGAAAACGGCCCGGATTCACCTCTTGATCTCCCGCCCCGGCCGGATGGTGCTATCTCATGAGGCTGGCTACGACGGCGGCCCGGTGGACCGGTTTCTCCGGGACCGGGGGATCATCCCGCCCGGCGACGACCGGGTCACGGTCCATGACCCGGATGACCTCTTCGCCCCGCCGGCATCGGGGTCGTACCGGCACGCCGGGATGGTGGTCTGTCCCTGCTCCATGCGGACCCTGGGGGCGATTTCGGCCGGGGTTGCCGGAGACCTTATCGGCCGGGCCGCCGACGTCTGCCTCAAGGAGCGGCGGCCCCTGATCCTGCTGACCCGGGAGACGCCTTTGAGCCCGATCCACCTGGAAAACATGCTCCGGGCCGCTCGGGCCGGAGCAACCATCATGCCGCCGTGTCCCGGATTTTACCATCACCCCCGGACGGTCGATGACCTGGTGGACGCCACCGTGGGCCGGGTCCTTGACCACCTGGGCATCAGCCACCGGTTGGTGGCGGAATGGGGCGACGATGTACCGCTACCGACATCTTAAAGACTTTATCGACGCCTTGGATCGGGCCGGGGAGCTGACGCGGATCACCCGCCCGGTCTCGGCTCACCTCGAGATCAGCCGGTACACCGATGCCGAGTCCAAGGCACCCGAGGGGGGCCGGGCACTGCTTTTCGAATCGGTGACCGGATCGGCGTTTCCCGTTGCCACCAATCTTTTCGGGAGTCCCCGGCGGATATGCATGGCCCTGGGGGTCGAGGATCTCGACGATCTGGGACGGCGGGCGAGACGGTACCTGGACCTTGCTCCGCCCCGGCGCCTGGCCGACGCCATCCGGATGATCCCCCTGGCCCTGTCGGCGGCCCGGTTCGTCCCCCGAATCCGCCGGATCGGGAGGCCGCCGTGCCAGGCGGTGGTCCACCGGGGAACGGACGTGGATTTGACCCGCCTGCCGGTGCTCCACTGCTGGCCCCACGACGCCGGACCGTTTATCACCCTCCCCCTGGTCTTCACCCGGAGCCTGAAGACCGGGAAGCGGAACGTGGGGATGTACCGGATGCAGGTTTTCGACGCCCGGACCACGGGGATGCACTGGCATGTCCACAAGGACGGCTCCCACTATTTTTCGGAATATGCCCGGGCCGGCAAGCGGATGCCGGTGGCGGTGGCCATCGGCGCCGACCCGGCCACCACTTATGCCGCCACTGCCCCTCTGCCCCGGGGGATGGACGAAACCCTCCTGGCCGGATTCATCCGGAAGCGGGGCGTGCCCCTTGCCCGGTGCCTGACCGTCGATCTCGAGGTCCCGGCCGAAGCGGAATTCGTTCTGGAAGGCTATGTCGATCCCGATGAGCGCCGGCGGGAAGGGCCGTTCGGGGACCACACCGGGTATTATTCCCTGGCCGACGACTACCCCGTCTTCCACGTCACGGCCCTGACTCACCGGCGAAACCCGATCTACAGCGCCACCCTGGTGGGCCGGCCGCCCATGGAAGACTGTTACCTGGCCAAGGCCACCGAGCGGCTCTTTCTCCCCATGCTCCAGACCGTCTTTCCGGAGATCGTCGATTACTGGTTTCCCTGGGAAGGGGTCTTCCACAACATCGTGGTGGTGGCCATCGACAAAGCCTATCCGGGCCACGCCCGGAAGGTGATGAGCGGGTTGTGGGGACAGGGGCAGATGAGCTTCTGCAAGGCCATCGCGGTGGTTGACGGTGACGTGGACCCCAAGGACCCGGCCGCCGTCCTGGCCGCCCTGGATGCCCAATTCGACCCGGCGGCCGATCTCACCATCACCCAGGGGGTCCTCGATGTCCTCGACCACTCGTCCCCCCACCCGACCTTCGGCAATAAGCTCGGCCTCGATTTGACCCGGCGTCTGCCCGGCGAGCCGCGACGCTCCGCGCTGACGGTCACCGGGCCTGAGCGGGGACCGGCGGACCTGGCCGAGCGAATCCGGGCCGCCGTAGCGGGAGTCGTGGCGGTCCGGCCCCTGGAACTCGGCCCTCACCGCCGGATCGCCGCCGTGACCGTGGACAAGCCGGGGACCGGCCGAGGGGGGCGGGATTTCGCCGAGGCTCTGCTTAAGGCGGCCGACCTGGCGCCGTTTTCCGTCATGCTCCTCTTTGACGCCGACATCGATCCGGCCGACGCATCGCTGATGCTCTGGAAGCTCTTCAACAACGTCGATCCGGGCCGGGACATCCACTTTGCCGACGGCCGGGCGGTCGTGGACGGCTGCCGAAAAGGTCCCGCCGACGGCCATCACCGGGAATGGCCCGAGGCGCTGAGTCATGAGTGATGAGTGATGAGGATCGCCGGTTGTAGGGGCGGACCCGCGTGTCCGCCCGCCTTG
>CAZWGY010000160.1:0-9443 GCA_964633575.1 uncultured Desulfobacteraceae bacterium | reverse complement strand
CCCGCCCGTCTCCCCCAAACATAAGACACGCCACGAAATGGCCCGGCGCGATCTCGATGAGGGCCGGGGCGGTTTCGGCGCAGACCGGCATGGCCTTCCGGCACCGGGTCCGGAAATAGCAGCCCGACGGCGGGTCGATGGGGGATGGGACGTCGCCTTCGAGGACGATCCGCTCCCGGCGGGCCTCGGGGTCGGGGATCGGGACGGCCGACAGGAGGGCCTCGGTGTAAGGGTGACACGGGGTGCCGTAGAGGGTTTCGGTATCGGCGAGCTCCACGATCCGGCCCAGATACATCACCGCCACCCGGTGAGAGATGTGCTTGATCACGGAGAGGTCGTGGGCGATGAAGAGGTAGGAGAACCCGGCCTCGGCCTGGAGATCTTCCAAAAGGTTGATGACCTGGGCCTGGATGGAGACGTCCAAGGCGGAAACCGGCTCGTCGCAGACGATGAGCCGGGGGTTCAGGGCCAGAGCCCGGGCGATCCCGATCCGCTGGCGCTGGCCCCCTGAAAATTCGTGAGGGTAGCGGTGACGATACCGGGCCGCCAAGCCCACCTTTTCCAACAGCTCGCTCACCCGGACCGCCAGGTCCGCGCCCCGGGCCAGACCGTGGACCCGGAGCGGCTCGCCCACGATGTCGGCCACCGTCATCCGTGGATTGAGAGATGCGTAGGGGTCCTGGAAAATGATCTGCATCCGTCGGCGGTCCACCCGGGGGTTTTCACCGGGGGAACAGACGACCTCTCCGTCGAACCGGACCTCCCCGCCGGTGGGAGCCAGAAGCCCGAGGACCAGGCGGCCGCAGGTGGTCTTGCCGCAGCCCGACTCCCCCACCAGGCCGAGGTTCTCGCCGGGGTCGATGTGGAAGCTCACGTCGTCCACGGCCCGGACGTATCCCCGAATCCGGGAGAAGAGGCCGCCCCGGATCGGAAACGGCTTGGTCAGCCCCCGGACCGAGAGGAGGGGTTGGGATGTCGGCGTGTCGTCGGCCATCTCAGTCAAACTCCCCTCGGACCTTCTCGTCGAACATCAGGCAGCGGACCCGGTGGCCGTTTCCGGTGTCGATGAGGTCCGGCTCCACGTCCCGGCAG
The DNA here is from genome assembly GCA_964633575.1 of uncultured Desulfobacteraceae bacterium. Taxonomy (GTDB): domain Bacteria; phylum Desulfobacterota; class Desulfobacteria; order Desulfobacterales; family JAABSP01; genus CAYNGG01. The sequence continues at coordinate 8,351 of CAZWGY010000160.1, read as the reverse complement.
ACGGGGCGGGAAAACTTGCACCGGTTGTGAAACCGGCAGCCTTCGGGCGGGTCGAGGGGGCTGGGGACCATCCCGGTGATGACCTCCAGCCGGCGCTTCCGGGTGTCGGTGAGCCGGGGGATGGAGTCGTAGAGGGCCCGGGTGTAGGGATGCCGGGGCCGCTTGAAGACGGTCACCACGTCGGCGTATTCCACCACCTTCCCGGCGTAGGCCACCGCCACTTCATCGGCCACTTCGGCCACCACCCCGAGATCGTGGGTGATCATCATCACGGCCATCCCGATCTCCTCACGGATCCGCTTGATCAGCTCGAGGATCTGGGCCTGGATGGTCACGTCGAGAGCCGTGGTCGGCTCATCGGCGATGAGGAGCTTCGGCTCGCAGGAAAGGGCCATGGCGATCATGGCCCGCTGCCGCATCCCGCCGGAGAGCTGGTGGGGATAATCGTCCACCCGCTTTTCCGGTGATGGAATTCCCACCAGCCGGAGGCTTTCGATGGCCTTTTCTCTCGCCGCCCGCCGGTCGAGGTGCTGGTGATTGACGATGTTTTCGATGATCTGGTTGCCGATGGTGTAAACCGGGTTTAAGGATGTCATCGGCTCCTGAAAGATCATGGAAATCTCGTTGCCCCGAATCCGGCGGATTTCGGCCGGGGAGAGTTTCAGGAGGTCCCGGCCGTCAAACCGGATTTCGCCTTCGACGATCTTTCCCGGCGGGCTGTCGATGAGCCGGAGGATCGACAGGGCGCTGACGCTCTTGCCGCAGCCCGACTCGCCGATCATCCCGAGGGTCTGGCCCCGGCGGATGACGAAATCCATCCCGTCCACGGCCCGGGCCACGCCGTCGTCGGTGTAAAACCAGGTCTTGAGATTCCGGACGTCGAGAAGGATGTCGTTCACGCCGCGCCTCACGCCCCCCGGAGCCGGGGGTCGGTCACGTCCCGGATGCCGTCGCCGAGCATGTTAAAGGCCAGGATGGTGATCAGGATGCTCAGCCCCGAATACATGGAGATCCAGGGGGCGTTGATCATCACGTCGATCCCCTCGCGGATCATGTTGCCCCAGGTGGGGGTGGGCGGGCTGACCCCGAGGCCGATAAAGGCGAGGTTGGCCTCAAGCCGGATGGCCACTCCCACCCAGAGGGTCCCGGCCACCAGGAGATCGCCGAAGATGTTGGGAAAGATGTGACGCCAGAGAATCCGGGGAGTTTTCACGCCGATGGCCCGGGCCGCGATGACGTATTCGTTTTCCGTGATCGAAAGCACCTGCCCGTGGGCCAGCCGGGCAAACCGGGGGGTCATGACGATCCCGATGGTTACGATGAGATTGACCAGGCTCGACCCCAACGCCGCGGTCACCGCGATGGCCAGGATCAGGTCGGGAAAGCACATGAGGACATCCACTCCCCGCATGATCAGGGTCTCGACCCGGCCCCGGTAATAGCCGGCGATCATCCCGACGGCGGTGCCGATCAGCAGGCCGAAAAGAACCGACGAGAGGCCGATGATCAGCGAGACCCGGCTTCCGTAAATGATCCGGGAGAGGACATCCCGGCCGTAGTCGTCGGTCCCCAGGAGGTGGTCGGCGCTCTTATGGCTCAGGCGGATAAAGGGGTCCTGGTCCAGAGGATCGTAGGGGGCGAGCCAGCCGGCGAAAATCGAAATGAAAATGATGATCATCGCCACCACGCCGCCGATCACCGCCGTCCGGTTCCGCCGGAAGGTGAGCCACATCCGCTGGTGCTGGGTCAATTCCACGGAAGTTGCCATCAGTCGTACTGAATCCGGGGATCGATAAGTCCGTAAACCAGATCCGTCAGGAGGTTGATGATCACCACCAGAACGGCGTAGAAAACCATTACCGACTGGAGGGTGGTGTAATCCCGCTGCTTGATGGCGCCCACCATGAGCTTGCCGAGGCCGGGCCGGGAAAAGACGATCTCGATCATCACCGACGAGCCGATGAGGACCACGGCGTAAAGGCCCCCCAGGGTTACGATGGGAATGAGCGCGTTTCTCAGGGCGTGCTTGTAGAGGACCACCCGGTCGGTGAGCCCCTTGGACCGGGCGGTCCGGACGTAGTCCTCACGAAGGATCTCCAGAAGCGAAGACCGGGTCATCCGGGTGACGTATGCGGTCATGATCAGGCCGAGAGACAGCGCCGGGAGAAAGAGGTGCCGGAGGTTGTCGGAGAGGTCCCACAGGTCCCCGCCGCCCACCACCGGAAACCACATCAGCTTGATGGAAAAGACATACATCAACAGGACCCCGAGATAAAAGGCCGGGACCGAGAGGCCCAACAGGGAGAAAACCCGGTTGAAATAATCGACAAAGGAATTCCGCCGGACCGCCGCCGAGATCCCCAGGGGGATGCCGAAGAGGTAGCCGAAAACGATGGCCGTCAGGGTCAGCTCCAGAGTGTAGGGAAGATCGGCCAGAATCTGCCGGCCCACCGGGACCCCATTGACCAGTGAGGTCCCGAAATCCCCCCGGAGCAGATTCCCGAGAAACTGGAGGTATTGGACCGGGAGCGGGTCGTTCAGACCCATTTTCTCCCGGAGGGCCGAGACCGCCTCCTTGCTGGCGTAGTCGCCTAACGCGGCGGTGGCCGGGTCCCCCGGCAGAACCCGGACCACCACGAAGACCAGGGTGAGGACCACGAAAAGGATGGGGATGCTCTGGAGAATCCGCCGGACCGCGTAAACCAGCATCGCCCTACCCGCCCCCGGCGGGGGCCGTGAGCACCCGGCGGACGGTTTCGGCCAGCTCCCGGCGATCCACCGGCTTGCCGATGACCGCGGTGATGCCGGGGGCCGGGTCCTGGTCCGGGGCGAGGCGATCCTGGAGGCCGGTGATGGCCAGGATCGGGATGTCATCACGGATGCGGAGAAGCCGGTCGGCCAGGACATCGCCGGTCATCTCGGGCATGGCCAGATCGGTGATCACCAGATCGAAGTCGTCTGGGTCGGCCCTGAAGCAGGCCAGGGCCTCGAGGGGATGGGTCTGGACCGTTACCCGGTAGCCGAGGGTCTCGAGCATCCGCCGGGCCACGCCGGCCACATCGGGCTCGTCATCCACCACCAGGAGGTGCTCCCCCCCGGATGACCAGTCGGCGACCCGCTCCCGGACCTCTTCCCTCGCCGGCGCTAATTCGGGCGAAGCGGCCGGAAAGAGGAGCGTGAAGGTCGTTCCGGCGCCGGGGGCGCTGTCCACGGTGATGGCCCCGCCACAGCCCTGGATGATCCCATGAACCACCGACAGCCCCATCCCGGTGCCCTCTCCCACCGGCCGGGTGGTAAAATAAGGGTCGAAAATCCGGTCCCGGATTCCGGGGTCCATGCCGCGGCCGGTGTCTTTCACCGTCAGCCGGACGTACCGGCCGGGGGGCAGCCCGCTGGGATGGCCGGGGGCATCGATTTGAGTTTCGTCGAGGGAGACGGTCAGGGTCCCGCAACCGCCGTTCATGGCCTGGGCCGCGTTAATGCAGAGGTTGACCATCACCTGGTGGATCTGGCCCGGATCGGCGTGGACGGGGCTCACCCTCTCGCCGAGCTCCCCGGTGATCTCCACCGAGGTCGGAATGCTCGAGCGGAGCAGGGTCATGGCATCTTCGATGATCGGCCCCAGGGAGACGACTCCGGGCTTCCGGTCGGTCCGCCGGCTGAACTCGAGGAGGCGCCGGACCATGTCCCGGGCCCGGAAGGCCGCCGACTGGATCTGAGACACCCCCCGGCCGATGTCCGGATCCCCCGCTGTCTGGATCTCCAGAAGATCGGCGTTGCCCAGGATGATGCTGAGCATATTGTTGAAATCATGAGCGATCCCACCGGCCAGGGTCCCGACGGCCTCGATCCGGGCGGCCTGATGAAGGCGGGCTTCCAGAAGGCGATTTTCCTCTTCGGCCCGGCGCTGGGCCGTGATGTCGTTGCCGATGCAGAGGATGCCCTCGGGCTCCCCGTCCGGCCCCTGGATCACCCGGTTGGTCCAGGAAATCCAGACCCGGCCGCCGTCCTTGCGGATATTTTCCCCCACATAAGACCGATAGGCTTCGGGGGCGTTTAAGACCGACCGGCCGTACCCGCACGAATAGAGCCGGTCGTCTTCGTCCGGCGAGAGGATCGTTCCCACGGCCGATCGGCCCAGCAGCTCACCGGCGGTGTACCCGAAGAACCGGAGGGCGAAGTCGTTGGCAAAGGTGATCCGGCCGTCGATGTCCGATTTGATGATGATGCTGTTGGCGCTTTCCACCAGCTCGCGGTACTTGAGCTCACTGCGTTTCAACGCCGCGGTCCGGTCGGCCACCATGGCTTCGAGGTTGTCCCGGTGAGCCCGAAGCTCCTCTTCCATCCGGCGCCGGTCGGTGATGTCGATGATCAGGACCAGGGCCCCGGTGAGCTCGCCGGCCTCGTTCCGGATGGGGGTGGCGATGTGGTCGATGTAAATTTTATTGCCGGCGCTGTCCACCCGTTCATGCTCAGACCGGCCGCTGGGCTTGCCTTCGTAAACCAGCCTGGCCGGACAGTTGGAGCAGACGTCGTTGAGCCCGGCGGCGGCGTGATAGCAGAAGTCGCCCCGGGCCCTGGCCCCGTAAATCTGGCGGGCCCGGCGGTTGAAGGCCACCACCCGGTAGTTGAGGTCCAGCTCCCACAGGGCGATGTCCATCACATCGATGAGGTCGGAAAGGAGCGTGCCGAGGCGGAGGCCCTCGTTGGCCTCGCCGTCGTCACGCTCCGGTTTTACCGGCGGTTGAGCTGCCATCAGCTTCGGTTCCGACGTTCCACCGTACCGGCTCAGTGAGCCAGCAGGCGGGTTTTTTCGGTGATCTGGGGCGAATAGGTGGACCAGCTATACTCCAGGGGGTGCCCCAGATCGACGTAGGTTTTCATGGGGAAGACGTACTTGAGCCGGATCATCGGGACCACGGCCACGTCCTCGAGAAGCGCGATCTGAGCCTGCTTCCAGAGCCGGGCCTGGCGGTCGGCGTCCAGCTCCCAGCGGGCCGACTCGATCAGGTCATCGACCGTATCGACCTTCCCGTCCCCGTCGGCGTCCACCGTGCCGTAGTGGGAAAAGTTGGTGTCCGGCTTCTTTCCGGTGACCACGGCGGAGTCGGAGTGAAAGAACCGGGTGAGAAAGACGTCGGTGTTGGGCCGCCAGCAGGCATAGTAAACCAGGGGGCTGGCATCGTCGCGGATGAGGCTGTGAAACGAGGAGTGGTCCACCACCTTGAGCTTCATGTCGATCCCGGCTTTTTTAAGCTGAGCCTGGATGCCCACCATGGGCTTCCGGTAGGAGGTGGCCAGCTCACTGATGACCGCTTCGAACTGGATGCCGTCGGGGTGGCCGGCGGCGGCCAGCAGGGATTTGGCCTTCTCGACGTCCCCGTCAAAGACGACGTTCGCCGCGCCGGCCTCTTCACGGGTCAGGGCGCCCGGCGCCGGAGGAGCCATGGCCGGGGAATAGACCGGGACGGCGAGGCTTTCACCCATGAAGGCGGCGATCCGGCTCCGGGAGATGGCGTAGGAGAGCGCCTTCCGGACCCGGATATCGTCAAAAGGCGGCTTCGTCATGTTGATGTGGAGCATCTGGACCTCGCAGGGGCCGAAGGCCGGGGTCTTGACGTCCGGAAAGGTGGCGACCTTCTCGACCCACTTGGCCTCGTTCTGACCCTCGATGATCTGAAGCTCGCCGGTCCGCAGGCCCAGCTCCCGGGAGCTGACGCCGGGGATGTAGCGAACCACCACCTGCTCGAGGATCGGCTTGCCCCGGAAATATTTGGGGTTGCCGGTCAGGATCGTTTTCTGGCGAGGGGTGTAGGTCTTGAGCTGAAAGGGGCCGGTTCCCACCGGGTTGATCCGGGCCCAGTCGTTTCCGTGGGCCTCGATGGCCTTTTTGCAGACGATAAACCCGCCGGCGTAGGCGGCGAATTTGGCGAGAAACAGGGTCTCGGAAACCGGCTGGTCAATGGTGATCGTGACGGTCTCGGGATCGGGGGCGGCAAAGGAAATCCCGTTGTATTCCCCGGCATAGGATGAGTGGTCCGGATTGGCGGCCCGGTTGAGCGAGTAAACCACGTCGTCGGCGGTCAGGGGGTAGCCCTCGGGGGCGCCCGGGAAGGGATGGAAATAGACGTCGTCGCGGAGGTGGAAGGTCCAGGTCCGGCCGTCTTCGGAGACCTCCCAGCTTTTGGCCAGGTCCGGCTCCACCGCCACCTGATCTCCGGGAGGATAGCGGACCAGGCCGTTAAAGATCATGTCCACCGTGGCCCGGTCCACGGTGGTGGCGGCCCGGTGAGGATCAAAGCTCTTGGCGTCCCCCGCGTCAAAGGCGATGGTCAGCACCTGCTGTTCAGCCAGGTCCGCCGCGGCAGTCACGCCGGCGGTCAGGACCAGAGCCAGCCCCGCGATGGCGATGGCCAGTTTACGCCACGTTTTGCTCATCGGTCTCTCCTTTCATCAAGGTTGGGGATGTTGGGCCGGTCGGGCCGACACGGACCATCCGTCGGCACGGATCGGCGGATATATTTTTTAAATATGATACATATTCTATCCATTTAGAGTTGTCAAACAGAGTTACTTATGCGACAAGAAAAGATAATGGTCACATCGACCGGCAGCGGATTCGCCGCCCGCCGGCCCATCCCGAAAGGTAGTATGTCTCAGATCGATTATTACGAGATTCTCGGCGTCTCCCGGGACGCCGCCCCGGAGCGGATCAAAGCCGCTTACCGGGAGCTGGCCCTCCGATACCATCCGGACCGGAACCGGGACCGGCCGGAGGCGGCCGACCGGATGAAGGCGGTCAACGAAGCTTACGCGGTCCTTTCGAATCCGGCCAGGCGCCGGGAGTACGACGCCATGCGGAGCCGGTTCGGCACGTCGGCCCACGACCGGTTCCGAAATCAATACTCAGAAGGCGATATTTTCAGGGATTCGGACATCTCCGACATCCTCGACGAGATCGCCCGAAATTTCGGGCTCCGGGGCTTCGAGGACATCCTCCGGGAAATCGACGGCCGGGGGGTCCGGTTTGAATTCAAGGCCGGCGGCCAACCGGCGGGTCCCGGCCGGGCCGTCGGCGTGGGATGGCTCGGAGGATGGCTGGGGGGGAAATTGATCCGGTCCATCTTTGAATCCGTCTTCGGGAGACCACTACCCGAGCCGGGCGCCGACGTGGTGGAGCCCATCAAATTGAGCGCCGAGATGGCGAGAACGGGCGGCCCGTTTGCCTATTATCACCGGCGCCTGGACAAACGGCTGGTGGTCCACATTCCGCCGGGGGTCCGAGCGGGCCAGAAAATCCGGCTGGCCGGTCTGGGCGAGCCCGGCCGGGGCGGAGCCCGGCCCGGAGACCTCTTTTTGGACGTCGACATTCGGAAACCGCTGTTGGGGCGGATCGGCCATTTCGTGAGCGGACTCTTTCGCTGACCCGGCCCCGGTCGGCCCTTCCGGCGCTACCCTGTTTACCGTAACCCATAGCCATATTAGGAGGCGTGAGCAGAAGCAATGGAGAAACCCACCTATCGAGGAACCTGCCGGCTGTGCGAGCAATCCTTTGCCAAAACCGGCATCTCCCGGCACTTGAAAATCTGTGTTCCCCAGCAATTATCGCCCAAACACGGTCCCCAGCGAGGGCGGCCCCGGCAACACTATCAGCTTCAGGTGGATGCCTTACCCCCCGGCGGACCCTACTGGCTCCAGCTCCTGACAACCCCGACGGCGACCCTGGCGGACCTGGATCAGTTTCTTCGGCTGATCTGGCTTGAATGCTGCAATCACCTGAGCGCCTTCCACCCGGTTAGCAACTATGGGGCCGATATCCGCATGAAAGAGCCGGTCAAGGCGGTATTCGATACCGGCACGGTCATCCGCTACGAATACGATTTCGGCTCGACCACGCCGCTCTCCATCAAGTGCATGGGGGTTTTCCGGGGGCTTGACAAAATCGGCGGCTCGATCCTTCTTTTGGCCAAAAACGACCCGCCGGAATATACCTGCCAGACCTGCAAGTCCGTCCCCGCCACCTGCATCTGCACCGAGTGCATCTGGGACAACGAGGGACTTCTCTGCGATGCCTGTGCCGCCGATCACGAGTGCGGCGAGGAGATGCTTTTGCCGCTGGTCAACTCCCCGAGGACCGGGGTCTGTGGCTACACGGGGCCCAAGGGCGAGCCCCCCACCGTCTTTCCGTGATTTCGATCACCCCGGTGATGCGGAGGTTTCCAGCCGGATCGGTTGAAGGGGCAGCGGCATCGCGGGCACGCCGGCAATGACGCCGGGGACCGCCGAACGGGTGAGGATGAGACCGTTGGGAATGAAAATCAACCGTGTCCGATGGACCGCGGCGTCCGGGA
>CAZWGY010000159.1:0-9458 GCA_964633575.1 uncultured Desulfobacteraceae bacterium | reverse complement strand
CCCGGCTTGCTCAACAAGTCAATATCTGGTAAACCACATTACAGAAAAATGATCGAATCAAACGGCGCCGAGGCGCCCTGATTTCCGGGGCGCCTCGGCGGCCCGGTTTTTGAAAAAAATGAAACGAGATAGCCAAACTCCCAGACCGAACCGGAAGACTGCCCCCTCCGCCGGCGAGCAAGCGCCCCGACGCCGACCTGGCGTCCGCCTGCTGAAGGGGCTTTTGTGGCTGGGCCTGATCCTGGCCCTCATCGCCGGCCTCAGCGCCTACGGGGCCTATATGGCCTACCGCCATTTCAGCGTGGACCTGCCTTCCATCGCCGCCCTTCGGGAATATCGTCCCCCGACGGTGACCACCGTTTACTCCGATGACGGCCGGAAGATCGCCGAATTTTTCCGGCAGCGCCGGATCGTGATCCCGCTGGAGGAGATACCCGAGACCCTTATCCAGGCATTTATTGCCGCTGAGGATTCCCGGTTTTACGAGCACCCCGGCATCGATTTAAAAAGTATTGTTCGGGCGTTTTTAAAGAATCTTGAGGCCGGGACGGTGGTTCAGGGCGGGAGCACCATCACTCAGCAGGTGACCAAGTCGTTTCTCCTGACCCCCGAACGGAACTACCGGCGGAAGGCCCGGGAGGCTATCCTGGCCTACCGGATCGACAAGGCATTTTCCAAGGACCGGATCCTCTATCTCTACCTCAACCAGATTTACCTGGGCCACGGGGCTTATGGAGTTCAGGCGGCCGCCGGGAACTATTTCAACAAGTCGGCCGGCGACCTGACCCTGGCCGAATCCGCGATGCTGGCGGGGCTGCCGCAGGCTCCCTCCCGGTATTCACCTTTCCGTCACCCGGAACGGGCTCGGGAGCGCCAGGAATACGTCCTCAACCGGATGGTCAAAGAGGGGATGATTACTCCGGCCGAGGCGGAGCGGGCTCTGAAAGAGGAGATGGACATTCAACCCCGCCGGAATCTCTACCTGGAGCAGGTTCCTTTTTACACCGAGCACGTCCGCCGCTACGTGGCCGAGAAGTACGGCGAGGACATCCTTTACGAAGGCGGGTTGGAGATCCACACGGCGGTCAACGTCGAGATGCAGGCGGCCGGTCGCCGGGCGGTCGATCGGGGGCTCCGGGATTATGACAAGCGCCATAATCGCTACCGGGGGCCCGAGGACCACCTGGAGGGGGAGGCCGCCGATGGATTTCTGGAAAGCCAACGGGAGCGCTGGGAGTCTGATCCCCCTGAAGCGGGCGCCGTGGTCCGGGGGATTGTCACGGCCGTCGAGAGCGGTTCGGGGGCGACGGTCCGGATGGGCGATGCGGTCGGGACCCTGGACTATGGCGGTCAACGATGGGCCGGCCGGAAGGAGCTGGCGGCGATTAAGGTCGGTGACGTCATCTCCGTCCGGCTGAAATCGGCTCCCGAAGCGGACGGGGGCGACTGGACGCTTTCCCTGGAACAGGCCCCCGAGGCGGAGGGGGCGCTTCTCTGCGTGGAAACCGGCACCGGCCACGTCAAGGCGATGGTCGGGGGCCGGGAATTCCGGGAGAGCCAGTTCAACCGGGCCATCCAGGCGGTCCGCCAGCCGGGGTCCGCCTTTAAGCCGATCATTTACGCCGCCGCGCTCGACAAGGGGTTCACCCCCGCCACCGAGATCATCGACAACGCGGTGGTTTACAAGGGGGGCGGCCGGGGCGGCCGGGACTGGAAGCCCAAGAACTATGACCGGAAGTTCTACGGGCCGACCCTCCTGCGAAAGGCTCTGGCCAAATCCCGGAACCTTTCAACCATCAAGGTCTTAAGCGATATCGGGGTGCCTTATGCGGTGGACTATGCCCGGAAGCTCGGGATTACATCGGACCTCCACCCCGAGCTTTCCCTGGCCTTAGGGGCTTCGGGGGTGACTCTCCTGGAGATGGTCCGGGCCTATTCGGTCTTTGCTAACCTCGGGGACATGATCGAGCCGGTATTCGTCACCCGGATCGTTGACCGGGATGGTAAGGTCCTGGAGACGGCTGATTCCGCCCCCCGGCGGGTGATCGAAAAGAGCACCGCTTATCTGATGACCAGCCTTCTGACCAGCGTGGTCCAGGAGGGCACCGGCCGCCGGGTCCGGGCTCTGGGGCGACCGGCAGCGGGGAAGACCGGGACCACCAACGATCTCCACGACGCCTGGTTCATGGGATACACGCCGGGATTCGTCACCGGGGTCTGGGTCGGTTACGACCAGGAACGGTCCCTGGGCCGGCGGGAGACCGGCGGTCGCGCCGCTATCCCCTTATGGCTCGATTTCATGAAGGAGATCCTTGAGGGCCGGCCCGAGCGGGCTTTCCAGGTCCCCGACGGGGTGGTCTTCGCCCGGATCGACGCCGAGACCGGGCTCCTGCCCGTCCCGGAAACGGAGCGGACCATCTTCGAGTGCTTCAAGGAGGGAACCGTCCCCAAGAAACATTCCGAGCGGTCCGATTCAGTGACCGCGCCGGATCGATTTTTCAAATCGGATATCTGACCCGGGCGCGGCCGCCGCCGGCTTCACGCCGCAAGCGGCGTCCCGCCGCGACGCAGGGTCGGCGGTGGAATGAAAGGAGGTGAGGCGACCGAGTTCTCCCGGGAGTAACCTGTCAGGAACCCACAATCATCAACCCAATTCACAATGTTTTCAAGGAGGAGTGTTATGAAAAAACGCCATGTTGTTTTGATGACCGCCTTATGCCTGTGTCTGAGCCTGACCCTCGTCTTCTCGGGGGATGCCCTTGCCCGGAAACTCCTGGTCTTTGGCGGCGGCCCGGCCGGAGGGACCTTTCAGGTGGTGGCCAACGCTATCCAGACCTACAAGCCGGTCAAAGCCATCGAGGATTACAACATCAAGGCCCAGTCATCCGGCGGGTCAGTGGAGAACCTCAGAAAAGTCGATAGCGGCCGGTCCCACTTTGGGGTGGTCTATTCCGGGCACGTTTATCTCGGCCGCAACGGCCGGATGAAAAACGACACCGCCAAGTACGAAAACGTCCTCGCGGTGGCCTACCTTTACGGTGCTCCGGCTCAGCTTGTGGTCCGGGCCGATTCCGGGATCAAGAGCGCGTTGGACCTCGAAGGCAAGAAGGTCGGCGTGGGCAACGCCGGTTCGGGCGCATTCGCCAATTGCGAACTGTTTTTCACTCACCTGGGAATCTGGGACAAGATCGAGCGGAACGCCATGGGATATAACGACGCGGCCGCCGCCTTCGGCAACGACCAGCTCGACGCCTTCTGGCTCTTCACCGCCTTTCCCAGCGGCGCCGTGATCATGGCCGCCCAGACCAACGACATCGCCCTGGTGAATCTGGAAGCCGATGCCGAAAAGAGCGGGTTTTTCAAGGAATACCCCTATTTCGGCCGTCTGAAGATTCCGGCCGGCACTTACAAGGGCGTTGATAAGGACGTGCCGTCGTTCCAGGACGCGACCCTCTGGGTGGCCAACTCCGACACCCCCGACGATGCGGTCTATCAGCTCCTGTCCATCATCTTCACCGATGAGGGGCTCAAGCACATGGTGGGCCAGAAAAAGACCTTCAAGGAGATGAGCATCGAAAACGGCGCCAAGGGCATCGTCACCCCCTTCCATCCCGGAGCGGAGAAGTTCTGGAAGGAAAAGGGCGTATTGAAATAGCCGTTTCGGCATAATGGGAGACCCTCCGGGGCGGCGCCGGCCGGCGCCGCCCCTTCCCCGTCCACCCCTATAAGTCCAGGCAGGTAAGCAAAGTGTACGATAAACTCAAGCGATACGAGCAGATCCTCTTCGACGTGTCTTCGGTCTTCCTGGTGCTCTTCTATTCCTATTCGGCGGTGATCGCGCCGGCGTCCACTCAGTATCACCGGGGAATTTATGTTATCATCACCTATCTGCTGATATTTTTGCTGTACCAGTCGAAAAGCCGCGTCGGACGGATTTTCGATTACATCCTGATCATCCTGTCGCTGGTGACCGTCGGCTACTGGATACTGAATTTCGAGGCCATCAACTACCGAACCGGGGCCGAGACCCCCACCGACATGGCCATCGCCATCGTCGGGGTCCTTATCGGCGTGGAGCTGGCCCGGCGGGTTGTGGGGAGCGTCTTTGTGATCATCGGGGTCGTCATGCTCCTTTACGGGGTTTACGGGCCCTATGCCCCCGAGCTCTTCGCTCACGCGGGGGCATCCTTTTCGGGGCTCTGCACCAGTATTTTTTATCGAAGCGACGGCGTGTTCGGGATCATGGCCAACGTTCTGGCCACTTACGTGGTTCTCTTCGTCCTCTTCGGGGCCTTTCTGGAGAAGTGCGGGGCTCAGAAGTTCTTCATCGACTTTCCCCTGGCCGCCGTGGGTCACAGGGTGGGCGGGCCGGCCAAGGTTTCGGTGATCGCATCCGGGCTGTTCGGCTCGATATCCGGCAGCGCCATCGCCAACACGGTTTCGACCGGGGCCTTCACCATCCCCATGATGAAGCGGGCCGGGTTCAAGCCGCACATCGCCGGCGGCATCGAGCCGGCCGCTTCCATCGGCGGGATGTTCATGCCGCCGATCATGGGGGCCGGCGGGTTCATCATGGCCGAACTTACCGGCGAGCCCTACTCCCGGATCATGCTGGTGGCCATCTTTCCGGCCTTGATGTATTTTTTCAGCGTATTCGTGATGGTCCACTACGAGGCGAAAAAGGACAACGTGGTGGGCGAGCGGCATGAGCGGGGCGCCATGGAGATCCTCAAGGCGGAGTGGGTTTACACCCTCCCCCTGATCATCATCACGGTCTTCATGCTCACCGGGTTTTCGCCGGGATACTCGGCTATCCTGGGGCTGGCCGCCTGCGTGGCCATATCCTTTAAGGAAAAGGAGAACCGGATCGACCCGACCCTCGCCGTGATCATGGGCTTTTTCCTGATCCGGGCGGTGTTTCTCCCGATGCTCAACAAGTGGGTGAACGTGGGAATCATCTCGCCGGACATTTTGCAAGAGGCGCGCCAGATCCTGTCCAACTCCAACCTCCTGATCTTTTCCCTGCTGACGGCCCTCGCCGTCAACTGGCTCCGCCGGGATGACCGTCAGGAGAGCCGGATCGAGCTCAAGCGGTTCGTCGAGTCATGCCGGCAGGGCACGGAGAACAGCCTCAAGATCGGAGCCACGGTGGGGGTTATCGGGATCATCATCGGAGTCCTCACCTTCAGCGGTTTGGTGCTCACCTTTGCCGACATCGTCATCGAGCTGGCCGGCGGATCTCTTCTTTTGACGATTCTGCTGATCGCTCTGGCCTCGCTGGTTCTCGGCATGGGAGTCCCCGTGACGGCGGCCTATCTGGTCACCGCGGTGGTGGCCGTGCCGGCCCTGGTCCATCTCGGCGTCAACGAGCTCGCCGCCCACATGATCGTTTACTGGCTCTCCCAGGATTCGAACATCACCCCGCCGGTCTGCATCGCGGCTTTTGCCGGAGCGACCATCGCCGGGGCCAACATGTGGAAGACCGCCTTTTCGGCGTTCAAGTTCGCCAAGTTCCTCTATCTCGGGCCGCTCCTGTTCGGATATGTCCCGGGATTCAGCCTGAACGGCAGCACTTGGGATATTGTCCAGGCGTTCGTTTACATCATCATCGGCACTTATATTTACGGCTGGTTCATGAGCGGAATATGGATTCGGAGTCTTCGGAACCTTTTCAGCCGGTCAGCGGCCTGATGCCCTGATTGGCGAGTATCCAAGGAGATACCATGGACTTTCCCCAGGTTAAGATTCGGAAAATTCTCTATGCCACCGATCTCTCGGAGAGCGCCCGCCAGGCTTTCGCCTATGCGGTGAGCCTGGCCGAGGCTTACGGGGCGTCGCTGTCGATTCTCTATGTCATGTCCGAAGACCTGACCATGGAGACGGGAATCATCGGCTACATCGGCGAGGAGCGGTGGCAGGCGATCAAGCAGGAAAACCTCCGGGCGGCCCGGGAGGCCCTCATCGGAAAGCAGCGGGCTCACCTGGCGATCCGCGAGGGGCTGACTCAGTTTGCCGCGGCCGGCACCGCGACCATGGGAACAAAACCGGTGACGACCAACGAGGTCTTCGTCCTCCGGGGCAATCCGGTGGACCAGATCATTCAGACGGCCGAATCGGAAGCCTGCGACCTCATCGTCATGGGCACCCATGGCCACGGCATCATCGCCGACGCGGTGATGGGGAGCACGGCCCGGCGGGTTATCCGCCGCTGCCGGATTCCGGTGCTGGTGGTCCGCCTTCCCGACGAGGAGTAGGGGCGGTTCGCGAACCGCCCCTACTGCGCGAACCGCCCCTACAAAGTGACCCGACCCGGCGGCACCGCCGGGTCGGGGACCACCCGGAGATCGGTCAGGCCGAACCGATCCCGGAGCCGCCGCACGGTCTCGTTCCGGTCCCCCCGCATCCGGGCGACGCTCCGGGGATGAACCCGGAGCGTCGCCGCCCCGCCCCGTATCCCGGCCGCTTCCATAACGGCGGCGGCCCGGTCTTCCTGGACGGCGGACAGGACGAGATGGCCGAAGGCCGGGTGAAACGGGCCGGCCACCACCGCTGCTTCGAGCGTCTCGGAGGGCTGAAGCCCCATCCGGATCACCGGAATTCCCGCTTTTGAGAAAACCTGATATGCCGCCCGGGTCCGGGCCACCGCATCGGCGAGGCTCAGGGGCCGATATCGCCCCGCCGCCGTCCACCGGGCCAGGGGACTGCCCGCCAAGACCAGCGTAGGGTAGATCCGCACAACGTCGGGTTTCAGCGAGGCGATTCGTTCAGCGTTCCATTTCGCCCCCGACGGTTCCTCTCCGGGAAGCCCCACCATCATCTGGAGACCGACCCGGTAGCCGTCCCCCCGAAGCCGCTCGACGGCCCGAACCGTGTCGTCGGCCGTGTGCCCACGCCGGACGGCGGACAGCACCCGGTCGTCCATGGACTGAGCCCCCAGCTCCACCGTTCCCACCGGCGCCGCCGCCAGACGCCGGCGGCCGGCATCGTCCACCGAATCCGGCCGGGTGGACAGCCTGATGGATTGGACAACCCCCCGCCGGACGTAGTCCCCGGCGAGGTTCAGCAGCCGATGGATTTCCCCCGGCGGCTGGCCGAGAAAGGTCCCTCCGAAAAAGGCGATCTCAACGGGTCGGGACAGGTCCCGACGATACGATAAAAAGGTCTCGATTTGAGCCCGGAGGTCGGTATCGGACGGCGGTTGCCGGGACCGGCCGGTGATAACCGGCTGATCACAGAAGGCGCACCGGTGAGGGCAGCCGGCCTGGGGGAGAAAAACGGGGACGATAAAGGGACGGCCGGGCGAGCCGGAGTCAGGCATCGCCGACCAGGTGGGAGAGGGCTCTGTGGGCCGCGTTCTGCTCGGCCATCTTTTTGTTCTTGCCCTTGGCGTGAAGAGTGAGGCCGCAGACCTCGATCCGGACCTGGAAGGTCTTGTCATGGTCCGGTCCGGTCTCGTCCACCACGGCGTAAACGGGCATCTGGTGATGCCGGTTCTGAACCAGCTCCTGAAGGCGGCTTTTGTAGTCCCGGTTGGAGGCCGGAGCCACCACCGCCCCCAGAAGGTGCTTGAAGTGACGGCGGATGAGCTTGAAGGCCGACTCGAACCCGCCGTCCAGGTAAACCGCCGCGATCACGGCCTCGAAGGCGTCGGCCAGGATGGATGCCTTGCCCCGGCCGTTGTTCTGGCATTCTCCCCGGCCGAGCTGGAGATACTGGCCCAAAGAGATTCGTTCGGCCAGGGCGGCGAGCTGAGCCTCGCAGACAAGGGTCGCCCGCATCCGGGAAAGGTCCCCCTCGGGCAGGTCGGGATACCGCTTCATGAGCATGTCCCCCACCGCCAGGCTCAACACGGCATCGCCCAGAAACTCGAGCCGCTCGTTATCCCGGAGCCCCGGACGGGGGTTCTCGTTGACATAGGAACTGTGGCGGCAGGCCTCCTTCAGGATGGCCCGGTTCCGGAAGGGGTAGCCCAGTTTCCGTTCCAGGGGTAAAAGGTCCATTTTTCGGGGTCCATGCGGGTGGCGGCCACCCCACGGCGAGCGGGGGGACCACGGCCGGTCAGGCGGCTTGGAGCAGATTTTCGTAAAGTTGATAGGGAACGTGGAAGTCCCCCCGGCCACATCCCATCATAATGTCGGGGGTGATAGTGCCGTGGAAGTCGGTCCCCCCGGTGATCCGGAGACCATATTGGTCGGCCAGGGCCGTGTAGGTTGCGATCTGGTCAGGACGATGAGCCGGGTAGTGCGCCTCGATCCCCCCGAGCCCCATCTCCGCCAGTCGGGCCACGAGATCGGCCGCCGATCGGTCCGGCGGGAGATTCACCACCCCCGGATGGGCCAACACCGCGATTCCCCCGGCCCCCCGGATAACCCGGATGGCCTCGGCGGCGGGAATCCGGTATTTCTCGACATAAGCCGGGCCGCCCCGGCCCAGATAATCATTGAACGCCTCATCCACCGACCCGACAATTCCCTGGTCGATCATCAGGCGGGCAACATGAGGCCGGCCCAAAGGGCCGTTGCCAAACTCGGCGGTCATCCGGTCGACCGTCAGATCGAATCCCAGGGCCCGGAGCCGTTCGATGATCCGGGGAGTCCGGCGCTTCCGGGCCTCCTGGAGCCGCCCCAGGGCTTCGCCCAGGGCCTGGTCGTCAACATCGAAGCCATAGCCGAGGATGTGGAGACTACCGTCCACCGGAATCTCCGGCGGCGCGGCGGTGCTGATCTCGACCCCGGTGATAAACCCCAGCGTCGGTGGAATCCCCCGCGTTAAGGCTTCCCGGACCCCGTCCACCGTGTCATGGTCGGTGATGGCGATGGCCCCGAGGGCGAGGACTTGGGCCAGCCGGATGATCTCCCCCGGCGTGAACGTGCCGTCGGACGCGGTGGAATGGACATGCAGGTCGATATCCACGGGCCGCTCAGAGGCCGAGGGCCCGCTCCTTAGCCTCCTCCTTGGTCTTGCAGTCGATGCACTGGGTGGTGACCGGCCGGGCGTGGAGCCGCTCCATGCTGATCTCCTCGCCGCAAAGCTCACACACGCCAAAGGTCCCGCTGTCGATCCGTTCCAATGCCTTTTTGATTTTCTTGATCAGCTTGTGCTCCCGGTCTCGGATGCGGAGCATAAAGTTGCGGTCCGCCTCAAGGGAGGCCCGGTCGGTGGGGTCCGGAAAAGTTTCCTTCTGAGCGGTCATCCCCGTGACCGTTTCCTCCGCCTGACTCAGGAGATCATCTATCTGCTGGGTCAACAGATCTCGAAAATAATCTATATCTTCCTGTTTCATGGCGCCTCGATTGGGTTAGATTCCTACTCCAAAAATAAAGAGAAGAAATGTAGCACGACGTGATTTCGGTGTAAAGAAAAAAATCACACCCGCTTTCGCCATATTGATTTTAGATTTTAGATTTATTTCGGAAAGACCTCAGAGGTTTTGGAAACCTCGGAGGTCTCTATCGGCA
>CAZWGY010000158.1:7115-9522 GCA_964633575.1 uncultured Desulfobacteraceae bacterium | reverse complement strand
GAGGTCTCTATGTTGGAACCCTCGGAGGTCTTTTATCCGCCGACGGCCTCCGGATGCTCCTCCGCCGTCCGTCCGGCCAGCCGGACGCTTCGGATTCCCACGTAAAGGGCGGAAAGCAGCCCGACGATGATGACGGGGATCATTTGAATGGCGTGGTTGGCCAGGGTAAACCCGGCGGCCTCCTTTTCAGGGATGCCGAACAGGGTCATGGCAAAAACGCCCCCGGCTTCCCAAAGCCCCCAATAGCCCGGTGCCGAGGGCAGGGCGATGAAAAAGCAGATGATGACCATCACCGCGGTCATCTCAGCAAAGCTCATGGTCACCCCCGGCGCGCCAAAGGTGAAGATCCAGTAGGCCAGTCCGTGGAGCAACCATAAGATCACGGACAAAACAATGCAGGCGAAGATCCCTCCCGGCCGACGCATCATGGCAAACCCGCCGGCAAACCCATCGACCGTCCGGCTCAGCCACTCCGCAATCCGGGTTACCTTGTCCCGGAAGCCGGATGAGGCAAAAGAGAACAGGCCGGGCAGGGTCCCGATGGCCGCGTGAATCCAGTTGCGGGTCCGCTGGAAGATCAGCAACCCGATGCCAATCACCAGGATCGCGCAAAGCTGCCCCATCCGCCGGCCCATGGATTCGAGCACCTCCCGGTTTAACTGGTACCCCCCGAAGGTCACGTCCAGGTCGGGGTCGATCGTGACGGTGGCGAGCACCACGGCGAGCAGGAAAATCAAGACGACGGCGTCGAAGACCCGTTCGGCCGCTACCGTGGCCAGGGCTCCGGAAAAGGGGACATCGTCCCGGCGATGGATTATCGCCGGCCGGATCACCTCTCCGACTCGACCCGGCAGAACGCAATTGAGCATGAACCCGATCATCAGCGGGTGAAAGGCCGACGGAAAGCTCACCGCCGCGGTATCGGCGAGGATCATTTGCCACCGGAGGGCCCGGAGGGCAAAGGCGACCAGAATGATCACGCTGGCCGGCAGGATCCAGAGATAATTGATCTCGGCAAGATACCCTCCCAGCTCGGCCAGGGGGACGTTCCGAAAGGCCAGATAGAGTGCTCCCGCCGACAGGATCAGCCCCCCCAGAAGCGATATGAGCATCCGGCGGCTCATTAGACCTCCGAGGTTTCCCACTTTTTTGGAAACATCGGAGGTCTTTTTTCCTTCGCATGATTTCCAAACAGTTCAATCCAGCCGCCGGTCACAGGGAGATCATCTCCCGCCCCATCTCGATGTCCCGCCGGATTTGCTCAGCCAGCTCGTCGATGTTGGCGAATTTCCGCTCATCCCGGATCCGCGTTACGAAGTTGACCCGGATCTTGTCTCCGTAAATATCGGTTCCAAAGTCGAGGATGTGGACCTCAACCGTGTAGATATAATCGTCAAAGGTCGGGCTGTAACCGATGTTGGCCACGCCTTTGTAACGGTTGCCCCCGTGCTCGACGATCACCGCGTAAACCCCGGTCCGCGGGGCGAGCTCATCGTCGAGCTGGATGTTGGCGGTGGGGCACCCCAGGAGCTTTCCCCCGCGTTTGCGGCCTTCGGTGACCTTCCCGCGGATCTGGTAGTATCGCCCCAGGAGCTTCTGGGCCTCATCCACCCGGCCCCCCTTCACCAGCTCCCGAATCCGGGTGCTGCTGATCCGCTTATACCCGTTATTCGGCGCCTGAATCCAGTCGGCCACGATCAGCTCGAAATCGAGGTCGGCGGCCCGGCGTCTGAGGAAATCGAGGTTGCCCTCCCGGTTCCGGCCAAAGGCGTAGTCGCCGCCGACTATCATGACCGCCATCCCGATCCGTCGGATCAGGATGTCGGAGACGAACTGGTCGGCCGTGACGTTGGCCAGCTCCCGAGTAAAGGGCAGGGTAATCAGGACGTCCACTCCGGACCGGGCGATCAGCTCGACTTTCTGTTCGTGGAGGGTAATCAGCGGGGGCCGGCCGTTCTGGCGTAAGACCCGCAGCGGATGAGGATCGAACGTTATGGCCACCGAGGTGCCACCGATGGCATCCGCCTTTTCGATCACCTCATGAAACAGCGCCTGGTGTCCGATGTGGACCCCGTCGAAGTTGCCGATGGTGAGAACCGCTTTGTCAAAGGGGTTTGCAATCTGTTCGAGACCTTCAATCAGTTTCATGGGACCTTTTTTGGTATCTTGAAATTTGACTTGACACACCAACCACAAAAGAGTATATATAAGCCACTTTGAGCATGAAATCAATGCTTATTCCAAATTGGATGCTCAAAGGGAATCAGCCGAAGTGGCGGAACTGGTAGACGCGCTAGGTTCAGGGTCTAGTGGAGGTTGCTCCGTGGGAGTTCGAGTCTCCCCTTCGGCACCAGATGACATTAAAAGGGGAGCCGCCGGTAACGGCGGCTCCCCTTTGTCGTTCATG
>CAZWGY010000158.1:2735-7015 GCA_964633575.1 uncultured Desulfobacteraceae bacterium | reverse complement strand
TGGGGGCCGTAAGGGGGGTTTAGGGGCGCCGGGAGGGGCCGGCCCCTGGCTGAGCAGGGGCGTCCTTGTTGACATCCAATGCCCGCCGGTACCAGTCCCGCTCGGCGGTGAGTTTCCGGAGCCGGTCCGCCACGGCATCTTTCCGGTCGGCGGGCGCGTCGGCCAGCTCACGCTCGACGGCTTCCACCTCCCGGATGATCGCGTAAAGCTCCCTGGCGAGCAGCTTGATGGACATAAAAACTCCTTCGGGGCTGCCCTTACCCGGCAGCGGATGGCGGGTTAAGCGGACTCCGACCCACTGATGCGAAGCGCCAGGGAAGCCACCCGGGCTCCCAGCAGCCGGCCGTTTTGGATGGTTTTCTCATCCGGCTCCCCGGCACAGGCCACGCCGTAATGGCCGGTGGCCGCCATCGGATCTCCCACGATCACCATGCCATAAATCAGCATCGCGGAGATGATCGACATCATGGTGGTCTCTTTGCCGCCCGTGGGATCACCCGATGTGGCAAAAGCTGCCCCGACCTTGCCCTCCATTTGCCGCCGGACCCCGATAAACTCGTCAAAAACCTGTTTGAGCGGTGCCGCCATGAGGCCGAAATAGACCGGTGATCCGGCAATGACCCCGGCCGATTCGGTGAAATCCGCCTTGTCAACGTCATCGGTGTGCCGGAGCCGGCTTTCCGCTCCCGCCACGGAATCGACCCCTTCGGCAATGGCCGCCGCGAGCTTTTTCGTGTTCCCGCCCTTGGAAAAGTAGAGTACCAGTATCCGCATCATCGATTCTCCAGGTGACTGTCGGATCTTTAAATTGCCTTAAACAATCGCCCGATAGATGCCTTTGCTTTCGCTGACGATCTTATTCTGCTTTCTCAGCCGATAGACGATGTTGTGGATTTTCGAATGATCGTATCCGGTTTTTTCGCTCAGGGTCTGGATATCGATAGGGGCATCGGCTTCCTGAATGGCCTTGAGCACCACCTTGATGGCGGTGTTCGCCGACTCCGACTTCTTGGGGCGGCCGACTTTGCCGCGGGTCTTTTTGGTTTTTGGGGTTGTTGTTTTGGTCTCGGCCGGCTGCTCCGCGGCGTCTTCGGTTTTCTCTTGGGGCTTGGGCGCTTCCGAACGCAGGCTTTCAACGGACATTGTCTCGATCTGCTTGGCTGCTGAATCGATGCCCTGGGCAAGAGCCCTCAACCCGTCCGCGATGTTTTTGAGCAGGTAATCGAATTCATTCATTTGAGCTTTTTCCTTTCCGATTGTTCAGGTAACAGTCCACAGTTTAAAAGATTGCAAATCAATTAAATCTCACCATCTAACGTCAACTATGATGTTCTCACCATATTGAGTTAACACTCTAACAATGTCAACAGTTTTGTTGAATTGTCAAGTGAGTGCTTAAAATAATTTTCTTCTACCGGCCGACAAGATGAAAAATGGGGGGTTGACCCCATTTTCTTTCGTCATTATTCAGATAGAACATGAAATTGAAGGGAACGGATGCTTGTCCGTTCAAGATGCCCTTGGAATTACCGTGAAGAAAGGAAGGATATCACCCAATGGTCGATTCCCAACAACTGGCCAACCTCCGGCAATGGCTGATCCGGCGGAGAAGCGAGATTTTCGAGCGCCGGGGTCGGAATCTGGCGTCCTGGCAGGGACTCCACGAGGCCGAGCGTGAATATGAGGAAACCGCTCAAAAGGAGAACATCTCCCAGGGTCTGGCACAGCTCGATGCCCAGGAAAAAGACGAGATCGAGGCCATCGATCGTGCCTTACAGAAAATGGAAACCGGTCGGTACGGAAGTTGTCAGGCCTGCGGGCGGGACATCTCGACGGGCCGCCTGGAAGCCATTCCTCATACCCCGTTTTGCAACCAGTGCGCCCACCGGCTGGAGCGGGGCCGTCCGCTCCCGGCGGCCGAAGAAGAGGCGTCGTCGCCGGACACGTCGATACCGGCCGACTTCGCCGGGATGAGTGACGAGGGGATTGCCGATGCCATTTACGAGGAGATCGAGCGGGACGGCCGGGTGGACCCGACGGAGCTGGAGATCACGTTTGACGAGGGAGTGGTTCATCTTTCCGGCGCGCTCTCCGGCGAACCGAAACGCCACGTCCTTCTGGAGATCATCGAGGATATCCTCGGCTTTCCGGAAGTGGCCGACGGCACCCGGATCGACCGGACCCTCTGGCAGCGGGATGACACGCTCCGGCCCGACCGACGGACCAAGCGGGAGTCGGAGGTGCTGATGGACGGCGAGGATGTCAACGAAGACGTCTTTGAGAGCGCCTCGGAGGGAACTCCATTCTCCCCCCCGGACCGGCTGATCCCCGACGGTTAGACCGGGTGACCGGTAACCTGGCTATTCCTGGCCCCCGGCGCCGATAAGCAGTCGCTGCCCCGGCCGGATGATCATCTGGTCGCCGAGCTTGTTCATCTCAACGAGCTCCTCGACACTCACATCGTAACGCCGGCTGATCTGATAGACGGTTTCGCCGGTTTCGACGGTGTGGTACTGGGGCTTGGTCTTTTTGACCGTGACCGTTTTGGTGGCCGTCTCGTCCGCGTCCGCCGGTTTCGGCGCCGCCGCCGGGGTGTCCGAATCCGCCGCCCGCCGCGAGACCACGCTTTCGAGCTGTTTTTCGATCTGAGTCAGAGTTGACTCGATGGCGGCCAGCTTCGGAGGAACGGTGGATTCGAGCTCAGCTATCCGTTCCTCCAGCGGCCCCGACTCCCCGGCCACCCGCGGCTGGACCTGAAGCCGGGCGAGGCTCTCCTTGATTTCCGCGATCCGAGGCCCAAGGTCTTCGAGCTCGATGATCCGACCCTCCAACTGACGGATTCGATCATCCGCATCCGGCTTTCCCGATATCATCAGCACCACAAAGATCACGAGGACGATGATCCCGGCGCCCGTGATGATGAGGGGCATCTGCATCTCTTTGAGGTTGCGGGTTCTCAGCTTGTTCATGGATTGCTCTTCCGGTGAGGGGTCCGTGGGTTCCGTGCTCATGACTTATTCCTTGATAATCCATACCATCTGTTTTATTTAGGTTTCAAGTCTTTTGTCGGATCGCCCCGGCTTATGAGGCCCCGTTGGCCAAACCGGCCAAAATCCAAGGGCGTTCCGCGCCGTCACCGACCCGCTCCGGTTCGCGCCCGTCGCTCGAACCGCGGGGGTTATACACCCTTATCCACGAAATGGCAAAGCCTCATGTCCCTTTTTCGAGATTTTCAACGCCCATCGCCCGGCTCCGTCGCTCTGATCACCGCCATCTGGCTGGCCCTGATGCCCGTCGTCGTTTCGGCGGTTGAGTCCCCCGAGGATCTCACCGTCCGGCGCGACGGGGACCGGATCACGGTGGACGCCCGAAACGCCGCCCTCGGGGAGATTCTTTCCGCCATCCAGGCGGCCTTTCCGGTCACCGTGACCGGGCTGTCGGATCGAGCCGATGAGGAGATCACCTTTTCCGTTTCAGGAGACCTCCCCGAAGAGACCTTCAAACGACTCCTGCGCCAGCTCGGGGAGACCAATTACGCCTTCGAGTTCATCGGCCGGCAATTGAGCCGGGTCTCGGTACTCCCGCCGGCCGCCGCCGGAGCGGCCCCGCCCCCCCGACCCGATCCGGCCCGTCCGGCGCCACCGGATCGGGAAGAGATGGTCGAGGTGGTCCGGGTCAACCGGGTCATCGAGGACAGCCAGGCCGAATCCCTCGACATCCGGACCGGGGACCTCATCGTCGAATACGACGGCGAGCCCATCCAGGAACCGGCCGATCTGATCCGGGCGGTCAAGGCGCTCGCGGACCGAAACCAGGTTCAGATGCTGGTGGTCCGGGACGGCACCCCCATTCCTTACGAGCTCAAAGGGGGATTCATCGGGGTCCAGATTGTCTCCACCAGAATCCCCCGGGAGCAGTTCGAGCGATTCCGGTAGCGTTGACTTGCCGGCCGGAGTGTGAAATATAGGCGGTACTAGCAGTCGATAACGAGCCAACCCGGCTCGAAACCCCGTCAATACGAGGTCCACCATGAGCAAATCCCCGGACGAAAAGACGCCAGAGGAAAAAGACCACCAGGAGACCGTTGCCCCGGCCCGCCGGGAAATGGGCATTTCATCGGACGAAACCGCGCCGGAAACGGCTCACCAGGAAACCGTTGCCTTGTCCCGGGCCGAAATGGGATTGGCCGATGAGGCTCCGGAGCCCCCCGGCCACCAGGAAACGGTCGCCTTATCCCGTGAGGAGATGGGCATTGCCGGCGGCGGCCGGCCGCCCGCGCC
>CAZWGY010000158.1:0-2635 GCA_964633575.1 uncultured Desulfobacteraceae bacterium | reverse complement strand
GAAACGGCTCACCAGGAAACCGTTGCCTTGTCCCGGGCCGAAATGGACGTGGCCGAAGGCCCGACGCCGCCGGCGGAGCGGGACCCCGATGACTACCGGGCCACTTCACTCGAGCGGAAGCATTTCGACTGGCTCGTGCGAAAGGACTACGGGGACCGGAAATACCACTCCTTCGGCAAGCTCGTCGAAGGCGGAATGGGCGCCATTTTGAGGGTCCAGGAGCTTCATCTCCAGCGGATTCTGGCCATGAAGGTGGTCCGTCCGACCTTTAAGTCCAATGCGGAAACGCTCCGTAGCTTCATCACCGAGGCCAAGATCACCGGTATGCTGGAGCATCCCAACATCATCCCCATCCACGAGCTGGGGATTGACCCCGAGACCGGCTTATATTTTACCATGAAGCTCGTCGAGGGAGAGGCCCTCATCGACATTCTGGAACGGCTCCGGAAGGGGGACCCGGACTATGCGGGGAGGTATTCCACCTATCAGCTTTTAACCATCTTCCGGAAGGTCTGTGACGCCCTTTCCTTCGCCCACTCCAAGCGGATCATTCACCAGGACATCAAGCCTCACAACATCATCGTGGGGCCTTACGGCGAGGTTTTGCTCATGGACTGGGGACTGGCCCGGTACGTCGGCGATCCGGCGGAAGAAACCGACCCGGAGACCGCCGCGGTCATCCGTGACGTCCTCGACGCCATCCAACCCGATGACGACCTCATCAAGGGATCTCCATCCTACATCTCCCCGGAGCAGGTCATCGGCATGCCCCTGGACGAGCGTTCCGACATCTTTCTCCTCGGGGCCACCCTCTATCATATTTTTACATTGGCGGCGCCTTACAGCGGGGAAGATATCGCAGAGATCCTCCAGCAGGCCCGAACCGCCGCCTTCACTCCGCCGGAGACCCGGAGCCCCGGCCGTCAGATCCCGGCGGAGGTCTGCCGGATCATTAAAACCGCCATGGCCCTCGACCCGGCCGACCGATATCCGGATGTCGCGAGCCTGGCCGCCGAGGTCGATGACATCATCGCCGGAAAGTGGACCCGGCAGGAGAAAAAGTCCTTTGCCCCGGGCGAGCTGCTCATGAAGGAGGGGGATGCCGGAGAGGAAGCCTATCTTATCCTGAGCGGTCGGGTGGAAGTGATCAAGGAGACCGACGGCGACCCGATTGTCCTGGGCTCCCTGACCGACGGCGACATCGTGGGGGAGATGTCCCTGATCGCCCGGGTTACCCGGTCGGCCAGTGTCCGGGCGGTGGAGGCCACCGAGGCGGCGATCCTCACCCAGTCACTCCTTTCCCAGAACCTCCGGAAGCTGCCGCCTTATATGGAAAAGATCGTCTCCACCCTGACCGACCGTCTCCGGACCGCCAACGCCAACATCCACCCCTATGCGGCCGCTGATCCGACGCCGGTGGTCGCCAAGCAGCTCCGGCTGCTCTTCCTGGACCGGTTCGGCGACGGACTTGCCGCCGGCCGGGTGGGACTCGATAAGATCGCCGGGGAGATCGCCCGGGACCTCGGATTGGCAACCGCCCGGGTCCGGGAGACGCTTGAGCGGCTGGCGGGAGACGGCCGGATCATCGTGGATGGTGACGAGGTAACGATCCCCCATCCGGATCGCCTGTCGGCCTGATATTCGGACATCACCTCCGGTCCGGGGCCGTGTCCCGGACCGACCGCCGGCCCGCCGCGATCCAATCCGCCCGGATATCGAGCTGGGAGAGCAGCATGCCGGCCAGCATCAGGCCGCAACCGACCATCCCACGCGGCGTCAGCAGCTCGCCCAGAATGAGCCAGCCGCCCACCGCCGCAAAGACCGCCTCCAGACTCAAAATGATGGCCGCATGGGCCGGATGGGCCTTTTTCTGAGCCACCACCTGGAGCGTGTAGGCTACCCCCACCGAGCAGACCCCGCCGTAAAAAATCGGTATCGCCGCTCCCCGGAGCCCGGTGAGCGTAATCGGTTCGGTGAGCCCGGCGGTGATCAGGCTGAAGAGGGCACAGGCCACGAACTGTGAGGTGGCCAGGGCAATGGAGTCGATCCGGGGGGAGAGCCATCCGAGGATATGGACGTGCGCGGCCCAGAACAGGGCTCCGATAAGCACCAGCAGGTCTCCGAAGGCGATGGTGAAATCGCCGGTGACCGACAGGAAATAGAGCCCCCAGGCGGCCAGGAGCGCGCCGATCCAGGTCCCCGCGTCCGGCCGCTGGTGCCATAACAGCCCCATGATCGGGACGATCACCACGTAAAGGCCGGTGATGAACCCGGCCTTGCCGGCGGTGGTGTAAACCAGCCCGACCTGCTGAAGGGATGCCCCCGCAAAGAGGGCCAGCCCCGCCAGCCCGCCGCCCCAGAACAGGGTCTTGAGATCGGCGGCCGGGAGAAGGTCCGGGTACATGGCCCGCCGGCGCCGGTTGATTATCAGCAGGGGCACGAGAGAAAGGCTGCCCAGAGTAAACCGGACCCCGTTGAAGGTGAACGGGCCCACATGGTCCATCCCCACCCGCTGGGCCACGAAGGCGGTCCCCCAGATGGCGGCGGTAATCAATAAAAGCGTATTCGATTTGAGCCGTTCGGATCGCATGAAAATCCCCTTTCGCGTCGAAAAAGAGCCTACTTATCCGCTCCC
>CAZWGY010000157.1:0-9557 GCA_964633575.1 uncultured Desulfobacteraceae bacterium | reverse complement strand
CGCCGTGTGGCTGAAATGATGATCAAACCCGCTTCCTCTTTTTCCTGAAATCGAATCTTCAACGGAATGCCACCGGGTGACTCCCGGTAATTCCACCCTCGTCATTACAAAAACGGCAAAACATCCACAAAAACTACACAAATGTCGCATGTCCGTCCGCCCGTTTCCCCTAAGCTTTCGGATAACCGCTTAAAACAATACAATTATTCTGACATCAAGGCGGCTGGTACAACTATTGCAAAATAAAAATCAACGGATCTCGACCGATGGACCCGAGCCAAATATGGAGAGGGGGAAAGCCCCCATGCTGAATACGGATGTTAAGAAAACTTGTGAGCAAGCCTTTCGGAGGCTGGCTGAGCGCCGTGCCCGGTTGATCGACGATTTTGTCGCCGGCCGGCGGGATGATTTCATGCGGCGTCACACCCGGATTCTGGATGACTATTTCCGTGAAAGTTTTGAGCAGAGTCTGGTGGGGCCGACGCTGGGCATCAACCGGAATCCCTATGCCATTATCGCCCTGGGCGGATACGGCCGGGCCGAGCAATGTCTTCATTCCGACGTGGATGTCCTTTTTCTGTTCAAGAAGAAGATTCCGGAGGAGGCCGAGGGGTTGATTCGGGAAATGATCTATCCCCTCTGGGACATGGGGCTGGATATCGGCCATGCGACCCGATCCCTGTCCGAATGCCTCGCCCTGGCCGGGAAGGATTTTGAGGTCCTCACCTCTTTGCTCGACGCCCGGTTTATCTGCGGTATGTCCCCGCTTTATTCGGAGCTTACGGAGCGGCTTCGGGACAAGATTCTTTCCAAGCGCGCCAACAAGATCATTGCGTGGCTGATGGACGGCAGCCGGGAGCGGCACCGCTACTTCGGGGATTCCGCCTACCTGCTGGAACCCAACCTCAAGGAGGGTCAGGGCGGTCTGCGGGACTACCACACCATCGGCTGGATCGGCCGGGTCAAGCTCAACCTCCAGCGGCCCCGGGATCTGGAATTTCAGGGCGTGGTTTCCCATGCCGAATACGTCGAGCTGACCGAGGCCCTCGAGTTCGTCTGGAAGGTCCGCGGCGCGCTTCATTACCTGGTGGGGCGGAAGTACGACCATCTCCATTTCGAATACCAGACCCGGCTGGCCGAGATGCTGGGATACGTCGATAAGAACGGTCAGTCGGCGGTGGAGCGGTTCCTGGGCGATCTTCACAGCCGGATGGAGCGGATCAAGCAGCGCCTGCTGATGTTCCTCTTCGAGGTGGGGGCCGGCCGGAAATGGCTCCAGATCCGGCGGCGCTCCGATCGGAAGACCGAGGTCGCCGGATTGACGATCCACAAGGACCGGCTCCGGTTTGTCTCCCCGGAGGAGATGATCGGCCGCCCGGCCTTGCTCATGAAGATTTTCGAGGAAAGCGCCCGCCTCAAGATCCCGCTGGCCGCGGAAGCCAAGCGCCTCGTCCGGGAATTTCCTTATCTGATTGACGACTCCTTTCGCGCCGACCCCGAGGTGGTCCGGTCCTTTGACCGGATTCTGTCCACCCGGTCGTCCACATTCAATGTCTTAAACGAGATGCTTTCCACCGGCTTGTTGACCCGGTTTATCCCGGAGCTGTCGGCCATCGTTGACCGGATCGAGTACGACGCCTACCATGTTTACCCGGTGGACAAGCACAGCCTTCGGACGGTCCGGACCCTGAAGACCTTTGGGGCCACGTCTGATCCCGCCGACCGTCTCTATGCCGATCTTTACAAAGAGCTGGCCGGTCGTCGGCGCCCGCTGCTCTGGGCCGCCCTGCTCCACGACATCGGCAAGGGGGTTCCGGGCGGGGACCACGCGGACCGGGGGGCGGAGATGGTTCCGGCGATCCTCGAGCGGGCCGGGATGCGGCCCGAGGAGATCGAGACCGTGACGTTCCTCGTCCGTGAGCACCTCTTTCTTATCAAAACCGCCACCCGAAGGGACGTGACCGACGAGGAGACATCGGTTGCCTGTGCCCGGCGGGTCGCCGACCCTGAGCGGCTGAAAATGCTCTACCTGCTCACCGTGGCCGACTTCATGTCCACCGGCCCCAAGGCATGGAACGAGTGGACCGCTATCCTGCTGCGGGACCTCTTTCTCAAGGTCATCAAGGTCATCGAGAGGGGCGAGCTGGCCAGCGATTCGGCTCGAAAGACGGTGCGCCGGAAGGAGACCGAGCTTTTGGACGACGCCGGAGGCCCGTTTGATCGGGACAAGCGGGAAGCCTTGCTCCGGGTCATGTCCCCGAGGTATCTTCTCTACATCCCAACCGATGAAATCCGGGACCACCTGGCCCTTTACGATCAGCTCGAGGGCCGGCCCTTTGTCTGGCGCATCGAACGAATTCCTTCGGTGGATGGCCGGAAGATCACGGTCCTGGGCCGTCGGGCGCCCGGCTTCTTCGCCACCGTGGCCGGGGTTCTCACCGTCAACGGCATCGACATCCTCGAAGCCCAGGTTTACACCTGGCAAAACGGGGTGGGGCTCTATCGGTTCCAGGTGGGACCGCCGCCGGACCCGATCTTCGAGGCTGATCGCTGGGAGCGGGCCGAAGCCAATCTCCGGGATGCCCTGGCCGGGAAACTGGACTTAAACGCCCGGATAACTGAAGCCCGCCGCACGCCGACAACGACACCGGACCGGCGGCCCAATCGGGTGAAGGTGGACAACGCGGCATCATCGTTCTACACCGTCGTCGAGGTTTTTTCCCACGACGTGCCGGGATTGCTGTACCGGATCGCCGATGCCCTTCACCGTTTAGGCCTGGAGATCCGGGGCGCTCAGATCGCCACCAAGGTGGATCAGGTGGTCGATGTCTTCTACGTCCGGGATTTCGACGGTCGAAAGGTGGAAAGCCGGGCGGGGGCGGACCAAATCCGGCGGGCGGTGATGGCGGTCTTGCCGGAGGCGGGACGGTGAAGAAGATCGAAGCCCTGATCCGGCCTCAGGCCCTGCCCGAGGTCCAGGCGGCTCTGCTGGCCGCCGGAATCGAGGATATCACCGTGAGCGAAACCAGGGGGATGGCGGCGGCGCCGGCATCCGGCCGAAGTCATCGGGGCGTGGGGTGGGAACCGGAGCTTTTCCGCCAATTGAAAGTGGAGATTTTTTCCCCGCCGGACCGGGCCGGCGGGGTGGCTGATATCCTTTACCGGGCTGCCCGGCTGGCCCCGGAAAGCGGAATCCTCGCCGCCGCCGGCGACATTTTCCAGATCGATGACCGGGCGGCGGATTCCGACGCGGCTCCATCCCCGGCGGCGCCCCTCACCTTCACCTGGAAGGCGAGCCAGACCCTGGTGCCGGAGACCTGGTCCCTGACCGTGGTGACCTGGGGAGGCGCCGGGATTTTCCACAGGATCGTCGAGGTGCTCACCGTCAATGACCTGGACATCATTTCAGCCAAAAGCTACCGCCAGACCCGGAACACCCTCGATATCATCCGGGTCCGGACCCTGCCGGGCGGGCCTTCGGCACCGGAGGCCCTGGCCGGCGCTCAAGATGACCTGGCCGATGCCATAAGCGGGGAGAGCGACCTGGAAGAGCGGCTCCGGCGCCGGTTTCAGCAGCCGGATGGCCCCGGCGCGGGGCCGCCCCGGGTCAGGGTGGACAACGACTGCGTCCTGCTTTACACGGTCGTGACGGTTTCGGCGCCGGATACGCCCGGGCTCCTCTACCGGGTTGTCCATGCTCTCCATCAATCCGGCTACATTGTCTGGAAGGCTGAGGTCCGGACCCGCGAGGGCCGGGCCGCCGACACCTTCCACATTCGGGACGGAAACGGGCGGAAGGCTGATTCCGCCGGTCAGATCGACGGCATTCGGGCCGCCATCCACACGGCTCTGACCGCCGACCGCCCGTCTATTGGCTTCCGGTCCCGCTGATCCTTTACGGATCGGCGGAACAGGCGGCCATTATCCGTAACCGGGCGTCGTTATTCGGCGCCCGGGTCTTATGTTTCTCCTTGTCCGGGGGCGTCGCCTTATGGCGGCGTCCCCACCTCCCCCGTCTCCGGCGGCGCTTCCCGGACCCGCCGGTCGATCTCGGCCAGGACCGCCGACGCCCCCTTGAAATCGAATTGTTCCAGCCGGTCGGCCAGGTCCGGCAGAGCCGCCGCGGCCGGATGTCCGCCAAGCCGGTCGGCCAGGGCGTCGATCCGATCCATGGACCGGGGGTTGTTTCGCTGGATCAGGCCGCTCAGCTCGGCCAGGGCCTCCGCGACCAGCTCCCGGTCCAGGGTCCCATCGGCATCCTTTGCCGGCGGCCGCTCCCTTGATGGCGTCTCCAAGGCCGCCGCCTCCCGGACCCGGCCGAGGGCCTTCGAGAACCGTTCCAGGGCCGCTTCGACGGCTTCGGCATCCCCCGCCGTCCGGATGGCGCTTTCCAGGCTTCCGGCGGCCTCGAACAACTCGGTCGCTCCTAAATTGCCGGCCACCCCTTTGATCTGGTGGGCCAGCCGACCGGCCGTCGTCGAATCCCCATCGGCAAGCGCCCCCCGGATGGCATCGTCGGCGGCGCCATAATCCCGGATGAGGTCCCCGAGGAGACGGCGGAACAGGGACTCGTTGCCGTTGAGCCGGCGGAGGGCCGCCGCCCGGTCGATGGCTGATGTCATCGGAGCTTCCGGTACATCCGGAGCCGGGGCCGAATCCGTCGAGCGCGGGGGCGGAGCCGGCGGGGCGGGATGCCGAATCCATCGGGCCAGGCATCTGACCAGACCGTCGGGATCGATGGGCTTGGCGACGTAATCGTTCATCCCGGCGGCTATACATCGGTCCCGGTCCCCTTCCAGGGCGTGGGCGGTGAGGGCGATGATGGGCACCTCGGCGTACCGGGGGTCTTCCCGAATCCGCCGGGAGGCCTCGTATCCGTCCATTTTCGGCATCTGGACGTCCATGAGGACGGCGGCGTACCGGACCCGCCGGGCCGCTTCCAGAGCCCTTTCGCCGTTGTCCGCCAGATCGATTCGGTAGCCCGCGTCCCGAAGGATCTCTCCGGCCACCTCCTGGTTGATCCGGTTGTCTTCCACCAGGAGCACCCGCCCGCCCGCCGGTTCGACAACGGATTGCTCCCGGCCGGTGCCGTTGGATGTCGTCGGGGCGTCGCCAAAGAGTTCGCCGAGCAGATCCACGATCCGGGTCGGGCGAAGCGGGATCAGCAACTCCGCCTTGAACCCGCCGTTCCCAAGCGTCTCCCCGGGGCTTCCCAGCGAGAGCAACCGGACCAGGGCCGGCGGTCGGCGTTTTTGAATGGGCTGAAAATCCCGAACCGGAGCACCCGGCTGGATGTCGTGCAGGGCGTCATCGAGGATCACCAGGTCATAGTCCCCACCAGCCGCCGCCCACCGGCTTCGGGCGTCATTGTATGTCTCGACCACATCGGCTGACAGACCCCGGCGCCGGAGAGCGCAGGCCAGATGGGTTCGGGTGGTCTCGTGGGCCACGGCCAGGAGCGCATGTCGATCGATGATGGTGGCCGGGGACGGGGCGTCCTCGGGAAGATCGAATCGGGCCGTAAAGACCAGGCGGGCTCCGCCGTCGGACGCCTGCTCGACTCGGATGGTTCCCCCCATGAGCGCTACCAGGTGACGGCTGATGGTCAGTCCCAACCCGGTGCCGCCGTACTTCCGGGTGGTGGATCCGTCGGCCTGGGTAAACGAGGTGAAAAGCCCGTCCGCCTGCTCGGCGGAAATCCCGATGCCCGTGTCCCGGACCGTAAAGGAGAGAAGCGCCGCCGCCGGGGATTGCTCGATCACGGCGACCCGAACCCGGATCTCGCCCGCGTCGGTAAATTTGACCGCGTTGTTCACCAGGTTGATGAGGACCTGCCGGAGACGGAGCGGGTCGCCGACCAGAGCGTCGGGAACATCGGTCTCGGCGTAGGCGTTGAGCAAAACCCCTTTTTTCGTGGTGGCGTCGGCGAACATCTCGACCAGGTCGTCGAGCAGGGCGGTGAGCGAAAGCTCGGAGTGTTCCAGGGTGAGCTTCCCGGCCTCGATCTTCGAGAAGTCCAGGATATTGTTGATCAGGTCCAGGAGGTATCTGGCGGAGTTGCTGAGCGTGGTCAGATTGTTCCGGACCCTGGGGGAAAGGGGCTGCTTGAGGACCAGGGCGGAAAGGCCGATGATGGCGTTCATGGGCGTCCGGATTTCATGGCTCATGTTGGCCAGGAATTCGCTTTTGGCGTTGTTGGCCTTTTCCGCCTCATCCTTGGCCATCCGAAGCTCTTCGGTCCGCCGGGCCACGATCTCCTCAAGCCGGACCCGATACTGGTTGAGCTCCTCGGCCACCCGCCGTTTTTCGGTGATGTCCTCGGCGATGCCTTCGTAAAAGAGCAGGTCGCCGGCCTCGTCGGTGACGGCCCGGCTGGAGATGGAAACCCAGATGACCACCCCGTCCCGCCGCCGCCATTGGGTCTCCAAGCCGTTGATCCGGCCCTGTTCGGCCAGAATGGCGCCGGCCCGGTCCCGCTCGGCCGGATCGCTGTAGAGTTGATTCCGGATGTCGGTATAGGCGGCGATGACCGCCGCCGGCTTGTCGAACCCGAGCATCCGGGCCAGAGTGGTGTTGACGCTTAGAAACCACCCGCCGGGATGCTCCTGAAAGATCCCTTCCACGGCGTTTTCAAAGATGCTCCGGTACTTCCGCTCCGCCGCGGTCAGCTCGGCCATCTGAGCGGTGATGGTCCCTCCCATCTTCCGGAGCACCGTCACCAGGGGCATGAGCTCCACCCAGGGGATTTCCGTTTGGGCGGCGTCGTAACGCCCTTCGGCATAAGCGGTAACGATCTCCCCGATCTGGTCCAGGGGCCGTTTCAGGAGAATCCGGAAAAAAAGGCCGGTCAGAGTCAGGAGACCGCCCAGGACCAGGACGATGATCCCCACGCTCGACCAGAGCAGCCGGCGGTGGCTTTCCAGAAACCGCTCCGCCGACAGGGCAATGGCCACCCGCCCGATCTCCTCGCCGTCGTAAACCACCGGCCCTTCCCGATGGACCAGCTCCCCCCCATCGTCGCTGGTGTAGGTAAACCAGGTATGGCCGTAGGCGTCGGTGACCACGATCCGGGCGAGGTAGTCGTTCCGGGACATGGATCGACCGATGTCCCGGACATTTTCCCGGGCGATATCCCACATGGGCACCGACAGGGTGTCCGTCATGAACCCGATATACTCGTCGGCCTTCTGGTTTATCAGGCGGTCGGCCCGGCGGGAGAGATCGAAATGATAGACCATCCAGATGGCGGCGGCCGAAATGATTATGATAGCCGTCATCAGGCTGAAGCTGAGGGTCTTGGCCAGGGAACGAGGTCGGGCCGCCGCGCCGACCCGGGCGTCAGGGGCCATCGCCCGCCCCGATATGGGTCAGCCGTTCGAGTACGCTGGCGTAAAACAGCTCGTTTTTCACCTCCGCCAGCGCATCGTTGAACCGCGTCAGCAGGGTCTGGGAGACCGGGTCGGACCGGTTGACGATGATGTGCAGGCCATGGCGGCCCAGACTTCGGTTCAATGTCCCGAAATTTTTGCTTTTGTCGGGAAAAGCCCGCTGGATCAGGTACCAGCCCACCAGCTCATTGGCCACGAAGAGATCGTTCCGGCCCAGGACCAGTTTTCCGAAGCCCTGTTCCGGATTGTCCACATAGTCGAGAGTCACCCCGGCGGTTTTGAAGAGGGCTTCGTAGTAGTACCCCCGGACCCCGCCCACCCGGTAGGCTCCGAGGTCTTCGATTTTCTGGAACCGAAACTCGGACGGGGTTCGCCCGTAGTAGAACAGGCTGGATGCCGACGGGAGAATGGGGGCGGAAAACCGAACCGCTTGCTCCCGCTCCAGGGTCCGGGCATGGGGAAATGCCCCCCAGACCCGGCCGTGGACCACCGCCTCATAACAGCGGGGCCAGGGGTAGAAGACCAGTTCGTATTCGATGCCCATCCGCTCAAAAACCCGGTCGATGATCTTGGAAACCACCCCCCCGCCCTCCATCCCGGCCGAGGTGTATGGCGGCCATTCGCCGGTGGCCAGCCGGATCGGTTCGGCGCTGACGCCCAGCGTCAGCCCGAAAAGGATGATCGCGCCCGCCAGAAAAGCCATCAAATGTCTCATGGGACCTGGAACCTTTCGAGGATGCTCCGGTAGATGTACTGATCCTTGACCACCGAGAGGGCTCGGTTGAATCGCTGAAGCAGGGCCTTGCCGTCGGGATAGTCCTTCGAGACGATCAGGTAAAGGTCGTCCACCGAATAGGGAGTCTCCAGGACCCCGAAACGGTCCATCCGGTCGGGAAACCGGGTCCGGATCAGGTGCCATCCCACCAGCTCGTTTAAAGGCAACAAGTCGGTCCGGCCCATCATCAGCTTTTCCAGAGCGCTGACCTCCTTGGCCGCGTAATCGACGTTGAGCCCCAGCCGGTTGAAGGTTTCCTCATAGAAATAACCGATCACCCCGCCCACCCGATAGGGCCTGAGGCTCTCGGGGGATTCGTATTGCTTGACCTTGGGCTCACCGAAGACGAAAAATTTGGTCACCGACAGGGAGAGTTTATCGGAAAATCGGACCTCGTCGGCCCGTTTGTCGGTTTTGGAGTATGGAAAGGCCGCCCAGACTTTCCCGGCGGTTACCGAATCGTAGCACCGCCGCCAGGGGTAGAAGCGGTACTCGACATCCACTTCCATCTGGTCGAAGACCTCGGAAAGGATCTCGACCAGAAACCCGCGGTTGTCGAGGTGCTCGGATACATAAGGGGCCCACTCGCCGGTGGCCACGGGGATGGATTCCCCCGCCGACGCCGCCGGTGCCCCCATCAGGAGGGTAGCCACTATCGTGGCCAGAATGCGTGTCATTATGGCATCTCCGATCACAAGGGTGGGTCCAGGGGCGGGATTACCCCGGCATCATGGTTGGAGAATACCACAAAACCGAAACGGAGGGTAGGGACAAAGCAGGAAAAGGCCGGGGGCGGGGTTGTGCCCCCGGCAATCAGACTATCCGGCGAGCCGGGCGGCGATGGTCGCCACGTGCCGGCCCTGAAACCGAGCCCCGGCCAGCTCGTTTTCGCTGGGCATCCGTTCGCCGCCCCCGCCGGCGATGGTGGTGGCGCCGTAAGGTGTCCCGCCGGTGATCTCGTCGATCCGCATCTGACCGGCAAAGGCATAGGGGAGACCAACCACGACCATCCCATGGTGCAGGAGCGTCGTGTGGAAAGACAACAGGGTGGACTCCTGCCCGCCGTGCTGAGTGGCGGTGCTGGCAAAGACGCTACCGACCTTGCCCACCAGCGCGCCGTCCGCCCAGAGCGAGCCGGTGGCGTCGAGAAACTGGCGCATCTGGCCGCACATGTTCCCGAACCGGGTGGGGGTCCCGAAGATGATCGCGTCAGCCTCGGGCAGCTCATCCACCGTGCAGATGGGAACGTGAGCCATGGCCTTTTGAGTCTCAACGGCGCCCATTTTCGCCAGGACTTCCTCGGGGAGCGTCTCCGGGACCCGCCGGATGATCGCTTCGGCTCCGTCAACCTCCCGAACGCCCTCGGCCACCGCCTCGGCCATCCGGTGAACATG
>CAZWGY010000156.1:0-9569 GCA_964633575.1 uncultured Desulfobacteraceae bacterium | reverse complement strand
GGCAGACACGTAGGTCTGCCCCTACATCCTGAAAAAAACGGATTCGTAGGGGCGGCCCTTGCGGCCGCCCATTATTGGCAACCACGGGAGGGGTTGCCCCTACATGGTGAGACCTCCGAGGTTTCCCAAAAAAATGGGAAACCTCGGAGGTCTTTCCTGGGAGCGCGGGCGTCCCGCCCGCATTATGTAGGGGCGGCCCTTGCGGCCGCCCGTTATGGGCAACCACTATGGTGAGACCTCCGAGATTCCCAAAAAATTTGGAAACCTCTCTCCGGAAACCTTGAAAATGAGATCGACATGGGGTTCTGAATGGGACATGGCATACTCCAGTGTATTATAAGATTTAATCCGTTAGTACAGAACGGCGGCGGGGTTGTCAAGCTAAACATATCCCTCTCCCCCTTGCCAAAACGCCCGACGACCGGTAAGATGATTCAGCTTTGACTGGTGAAACCGATTCAAGAAAAGGAGGCCGACATGACCGACCCCACCGATCCCAAATCCATCGACCCGAAGTCCGAGGGGCTGAACTGCCCGGAGTGCGGCATGGGGCTCAAGCGGCGGCGGAGCCGGAATCCGGACGCTTGCGAGCTGGTTTGCGGCGGGTGCGGCCATCTCTTTGACGTCTGCGAGCCGGGCGCCCTGGAGGACATCCGGGACGGCCGCAAACCGCAATCGTAGAGGACTGAGTGCTGATACTGGGCAGGCACGGGGGCCTGCCCCTACGAGTTGCGCCGGTTGTAGGGGCAACCCCCCGTGGTTGCCCTGGACTGAAGAAAGGAGGCACCCGTGAAAAAGAAGCTTTCGCGTTTCGATCTCCAGCGGATGAAAGACGACGGCAAAAAGGCCGTCTGGATGACCGCCTATGATTTTATCACCGCTCAGATTGCCGAGCGGGCCGGGCTCGACATGCTCCTGGTGGGCGACAGCCTCGGGATGGCCGTCTATGGGTACAGCGGGACGGTTCCGGTGACCATGGACCAGTGCATCTACCATTGCGAGGCGGTCCGGCGGGCGGCCCCCAACACCTTCGTTATCGGGGACATGCCCTTTGGCGCCTATCAGGTGGACACGGCGGATGCGGTCCGGAACGCGGTCCGGTTCCACAAGGAGGCCGGGGTCGATTGTATCAAGCTCGAGGGAGGCCGGCGGGTGGTCAATGTCATCCGGGCCATCAGCGACGGCGGGATGCTGGTGATGGGCCATGTGGGGCTGACCCCCCAAAGCTCGGGGGTTCTCGGCGGATTCAAGGCTCAGGGCCGGACCGCCGAAGAGGCCATGGACGTCATTGATGACGCCCGGGCCGTCTATGAGGCCGGGGCGTTTTCCATCCTCGTGGAAGCGGTCCCTCCCGAGGTCACCCGGATTATCACTGAAACCCTGCCCATCCCCGTCTATGGCATCGGCGCGGGGGACTGTGACGGGCAGGTGACGATCTGCTCCGACATCCTCGGCCTCTTTCAGGCTTTTACCCCCAAGTTCGTCAAAAAGTACGGGAACCTTGCCGACGAAATGCTCAAGGTCTTCGAGGCCTACGCGACTGATGTTCGCGAAGGCCATTTTCCGGCCGAAGACCACATTTACCGGATGGTCGATGGTGAGCTCGAACGGCTCGAACGGCTGCGCTCCCGCTAGCCCGAAGCCCCTCAACCCCCTATCCCCACAACCAGTTAAGAGGAGGAGAAGATGCGACAGCGGTATTTGACGGTTCTGGTAACAATCCTGTTTGTTCTGGCGGTGGTCCCGACGGCCGGTGCCGCCATCGTGCTCAAGTGCGGCACCTCCACCCAGCCCAGCCACATCTACAACCGGGCGGTGGAGCATTTCGAAAAGATCGTGGAGAAGGAAAGCAAGGGCGAGATTGACGTCCAGATCTTCCCGGCGGCTCAGCTTGGCTCCGAACGGGACCTGGTGGAGGGGCTTCAGCTTGGCTCCGTGGAGATGACCCTCACTTCCACGGGCCCCCTGGGCAACTTCGTCCCCCAGGTGAAGCTCTTCAACCTTCCTTTTCTCTTCAAGGACCGGGAATCCTGCTACAAGGTTCTGGACGGGAAGATCGGCTCGGACATCGCCGACCTCTTCCAGAGGGTGGGCATCCGGTCCCTGGGCTGGTTTGAAAACGGGTTCCGGAACATCACCAATTCCAAGCGGCCCATCAAGACTCCGGCCGACATGGAGGGGCTCAAGATCCGGGTGATGGAGGACGACGTTTTCATCCTGACCATGAAGGCTCTCGGGGCCAGCCCGCTGCCCATGGCCTTTGGCGAGCTTTACACCGCCCTTGAGCAGAAGACCGTGGACGCTCAGGAAAACCCCCTGGCGGTGATCCACTCCTCACGGTTTTTCGAGGTCCAGAAGTATCTGGCCATGACCGGCCACTTCTATTCTCCGGCAATGCTCCTTATCGGCCAGACCGCCTGGGCAAAGTTGAGCCCCGAGCACCAGGAGATCATCACCGAAGCGGCCAAATCGGCCCGGGATTATGAGCGGAAAATTTCCATGGAGGCCGACCAGAACCTCGAGGCCGAGCTCCAGAAAGAGGGGATGACCGTCACTCACCCGGACAAGGCGCCTTTTGTGGAAGCGGTGATGAGCGTTTATGAGAACCCCTCGGTGATCAAGGCCATCGGCGGGGGCGACCCGGCCGAAGGCAAGCGGCTCATCGAAGCAGTCCGGTCCGCGGCCCAATAGGCCCGCTCGACCCGTGTCTCCACCCCCGCCGGATCCGGTCTTAGCGGATCGGGTCCGGCGGCCCGCCCCACACAAGGATTTACATTGTCCCTCAAGTCGTTTGTCACAACCGCCTTTGCCGTCATGGACCGGATCATCAACGGGATTCTCGCCCTTTTGATGACCGGGATGGTCGTGGTCATTTCCGCGCAGGTCTGGTACCGGTTCGTCCTGAATGACCCGTTGGCCTGGTCCGAGGAGCTGGGGCGATATCTCTTCGTCTGGATTTCGTTCATGGGAGCGGCCGCCGGGGTTCGGTATCAGGTCCATCTGGGGATCGACATCCTGGAAAAAATCCTGCCGGAGACCGCTTACCGGTATGTGGTCGTGGTGGTGAACCTGATCATCCAGATCTTTCTGGCGGTGATCATCTACTGGGGTTTTAAGATTCTCGGGGTCATCCGGTTTCAGACCTCGCCTTCCATGAACATTCCGATGATCTACCCGTACATGGCGGTTCCGGTGGGGTCGATCTTCATGCTGATCAACTCGCTCCGGGTTTCGGCCGCTGCCCTGTCGGGCCGGCGGTTGGACCGGGAGGTCCGGGTATGACCCTGATCCTCTTTATCGTTCTGGTGGTCTGCTTTCTTTTGGGCATTCCCATTGCCTTTTCCCTGGGGGTGGCGTCGGTGGCCACGCTCCAGTTTGGATCGGATCTCCCTATGACCCTGGCGGCTCAGCGGCTTTTCACCGGGACCGATTCCTTTCCCCTCATGGCCATCCCGTTTTTCATGCTGGCCGGGGAGCTGATGGAGTCGGGGGGGATTTCCAAACGGCTCTTCGACTTCGCTCACGCCCTGGTGGGGTTTGTTTACGGCGGGCTGGCCATGGTGGCGGTGGTGGCCGCCATGTTTTTCGCCGGGATCTCCGGGGCGGCGGCGGCGGACACGGCGGCGGTGGGAGCGGTTTCGATCCCGGCCATGATCCGGAAGGGCTATCAGAGGGGATTCGCAGCGGCGGTTCAGTCGGCCGGGGGCTCCATCGGGGTGATCATTCCCCCGTCCATCCCGATGATCATCTTCGGGGTGGTGGGCGGGGTTTCCATCGGCCGGATGTTCATGGGAGGGCTCATCCCCGGGGTTCTCATCGGCGGCGGGCTGATGATCGGGAGCTACTTTCTGGCCCGGCGGGCCGGATACGGCCGGGAACCCTTCCGGGGAGTGGGCGAAATTTTCCGGACCTTTTGCGGGGCCATCTGGGCGCTTTTGATGCCGATCATCATCCTGGGCGGGATTCTCGGCGGGGTTTTCACGCCCACCGAAGCGGCCGTGGTGGCGGCGATCTACGGGGTGATCGTGGGATTCGCCGTTTACCGGGAGCTCCGGCTCCGGGATCTCCCCCGGATTTTCGCCCGGGCCGCCATCTCCACCTCCACCGTGATGCTCCTCATCGCCACGGCCAACATCTTCGGCTGGATTCTGACCGCCGAGCAGGTGCCTCAGAACGTGGCCGCCTACCTGACCACCTTGACCCAATCGCCCCACGTTCTATACGCCCTGGTGATCGTCTGCCTGCTCATCGTGGGGACCTTCATGGAGACCTCGGCCTCGTTGATCATCCTGACGCCGGTCTTTCTCCCCGTGGTTCAAAAGTTCGGGATCGACCCGGTCCATTTCGGGGTGGTCATGGTCACTTCGCTGGCCATCGGGATGCTCACCCCGCCACTGGGGATCTGCCTGTTCATCTCCTGTAACATCGCCCGGATTCAGCTTTCGGAGATCGTCTGGTTCATTCTGCCCTTTCTGGCGATCATGATCTCCTTGCTCCTGTTGATTACCTACGTTCCCCAACTGGTGCTTTTTATCCCCAACACCTTTGGAGGCTAGCCGCCATGGCCGAGATCGTCCTGCCCTTTGCCGGGGCTTCGAAAATCCTGTCCGTCCCCGACGCCAATCTCGCCGAGGTCCTCAGCCCCCGACCGGCGACCCCGCTGGCCGACCTCGACGCGGCGGTGGAAGCGGCCCTCGATGACCCGATCGGGGGACCTGGCCTCGAATCCCTCGTTTCCCCCGGCGACCGGGTGCTCCTGGTCAGCGACGACAACACCCGCTTGACCCCGGCCAACCGCCTGATTCCACCGATCTTAAACCGGCTCAACCGGGCCGGGGTGCCTGACCGGCAAATCGAGTGCATCATGGCTCTCGGGACCCATCGGTACATGACCGAGGCGGAGATGGTCGCCAAGGTCGGCCCCGAGGTTTTCTCCCGGATTCGGGTTTTCAACCATGAATGGCGGGACCCGGACCAACTGATCGATCTGGGGGTCTCGAAGCGGGGGACGCCGCTGTCGGTGAACCGGGCCGCTCCGGCCGCCGACCGCATCATCGGCCTGGGGGCCATCGTGCCTCACCACATCCCCGGCTTTTCCGGCGGGTCCAAGATTATCCAGCCGGGGATCTGCGGCCCGACCACCACCGCTGAAACCCATATCCTCGCCTGCGAAGGCGGTGGAGACTCCTTTCTGGGGGTGGCGGACAACCCGGTCCGGGCCGACATGGACGACATGGCCGACCGGGTGGGGATGCGGACCATCCTCAACGTCGTCTCCGATTCCGACGGGGCGGTGACGGCGGTCTTTTTCGGGGAGACCCGGAAGGCCTTTGAGGCCGGGGTCCGGGCGGCGACCGCCATTTACGGGGTCCCCTTTCACGAGACTCCGGACGTGGTGGTGGCCAACGCTTACCCCTGCGAGCTGGATTTCTGGCAGTCCCACAAGGCTCAATACCCGGCCCAGCGGATGGTGGCCCCCGGCGGGACGATCATCGTCGCCACGCCGGCCCCCGAGGGGGTGAGTCCGGTCCACACCGATCTCCTGGATTACACGGCCTGGCCGTCGGCGAAAATTCTAGCGGCCTACCGGAACGGCGAGATTCAAAACGGCGTGGCGGCGGCTCTGGCGGTGGCGTGGGCCATGGTCCGGGAGACGGCCCCGGTGATCCTTTATTCCCCGGGCATCCCCCCGGCCGACGCGGCGCGGTTGGGGCAGACTCATGCCCCGGACCTCGACTGGGCCATGGCCGAGGCCCTTCGGCGTCAGGGGCCGTCGGCCCGGGTCACGGTTCTCACCCACGCCCCCGACCTCCTGCCGTTGCCGGCGGACTGATCCCGAGGTGGTGATGCCTGACGGTCTTCAACCGGTCGTCATCGCCGACGACCTCACCGGCGCCGCCGATACCGGGGTGGCCTTTTGTCGGCCGGACCGGCCCGTTCACCTCCGGTTTGCCGGAGGGGAGACCGGACGGCCCGATGGGGGCGCCGCATTCTATACGAACACCCGGGCCGCGTCGCCCGATGCGGCCGGACGAGCGGTCCGGGGCCTGGCGGAGCGAATCCGGCGGTGGCCGCCGCTGCGGCTGTTGGTCTATAAAAAGATCGACTCGGCCCTCCGGGGAAACCTCCGCCCGGAGATCGACGCCCTCCTGGATGGCCTCGGGTTTCAAGCCGCCCTGATCGCCCCGGCCTATCCCGGTCAGGGCCGGACCACCCTGGCCGGGGTCCACCGAATCCACGGGGTGCCCGTGGCCGAAACCGAGATGGCCCGGGACCCGGTCACCCCGGTTACGGATTCCCGGATCGACCGTCTCCTCTCCGGCCGGAGCCCGGCCTTGACCGGGCGGATCGACCTTCAGACCGTCGAAGCCGGGGGCGACCGCCTGGCCGAAGCGGTCCGGCGGGAAATGGCCGCCGGGATCCGGCGGATCGTTTTTGACGCGACCGACGACGGTCACCTTTCGGCCATCGCCGGGCTGGCGGCCCCCGGCTGGGGCCTTGACGGTATTCTGTTCGTGGGCTCGGCCGGGCTGGCTCATGCCCTGGCCGGCGGGGCGGGGGCGCCGGGCGTCGAGTTTCCCGTCCGGCGGCGCATACTGGTGGTTTGCGGGTCGGCTTCGCCGGTCTCGAAAAATCAGGTGGCGGCGCTCCGGGAAGCCCTCTCCGAAGCCTGCCGGGTTGATGAGCTCGCGCCGGCGGAGCTGGCCGAGCCGACCGAAACCGTGGACCGTCCCGACGGCGGGGTTCCGGGCGTCTGGATACTGGCCGTCGCCCCGGTCTTCGAGTCGGCGGGGCGCTCCGTCGCCCCCGATGCCGTCGTTAATGGACTTGCCCGGCGGGCCGTCGCCCGGATGGCTCGATACCGCCCCGACGCTCTGGTGCTCATCGGCGGGGACACGGCCCACGCCGTCTTCAAGGGAGCCCACGCCGAAGGCATGACCCTGACCGGCGAAATCCTTCCGGGTATGGCCGGCGGGCAAATCGCCGGCGGCCCCTGGCATCGACTGCCCACGGTCACCAAGGCCGGGGCCTTTGGCGGGCCGGACACCCTGGTCCGCCTTCACCGACACCTCACGGGAGAGATACATCCATGACCGCTTTCGGACAGAAACCATTGCTGGGGATCACCACCGGGGACCCCGGCGGGATCGGCCCCGAGATCGCGGCCAAAGCCCTGGCCGACCCCGAGATTTACGAGACCTGCCGCCCGCTGGTGGTGGGCGACGCTGAAATCATGGCCGACGCCGTCCGGTTTTGCGGGCTGGACCTCTCGATCCGGCCCTGTGCCGACCCCGAGTCCGGTCGCTACACCCCCGGCGGGATCGACGTCCGCGACCTGGGCCGCCTGTCCTTTGGGGAGCTCCGCCACAAGACGGTCACCGCCGCTCAGGGGCGGGCCGCCTTCGCCTACATCGAGCAGGCCATCGACCTGGCCATGGATGGCCGGCTTGACGGGACCGTCACCGGTCCCATCAACAAAGCGGCGCTCAACGCGGCCGGTCACCACTACGCCGGCCACACCGAAATTTACCGGGATCTCACCGGCAGCTCCGATGTGGCCATGATGCTGGCGGAAGGCGATTTCCGGGTGGTCCACGTTTCCACCCACGTCTCCCTGCGGGAGGCCTGTGACCTGGCAAAACGGGACCGGGTTCGCCGGGTGATCGGCCTGACCCACGAGACCCTCCGGCGCCTGGACCTGACCACCCCCCGGATCGCCGTGGCCTGCCTCAACCCCCACTGCGGGGAGGGCGGCCTCTTTGGCGACGAGGACGACCGGGAGGTCGCCCCGGCCGTGGCCGACGCCCGGGAAGACGGGATCGCCGCGGACGGACCGCTCCCGGCCGACACGGTCTTTTCGAAGATGCGGGGCGGGATGTACGACGCGGTGGTGGT
This sequence comes from uncultured Desulfobacteraceae bacterium, assembly GCA_964633575.1. Lineage (GTDB taxonomy): Bacteria > Desulfobacterota > Desulfobacteria > Desulfobacterales > JAABSP01 > CAYNGG01. Next base: position 1,673 of record CAZWGY010000156.1, on the reverse strand, counting down.
CATGTACCACGACCAGGGCCACATCCCGACCAAGCTGATGGGGTTTCAATACGATGACCGGACCGGGGAGTGGTCGGCCATGGCCGGGGTCAACATCACCCTGGGGCTCCCCATCATCCGGACCTCGGTGGACCACGGGACCGCCTTTGGCAAGGCCGGGGAAGGGCGGGCCAACCCCGAGTCGATGATCGCGGCCATCCGGCTGGCCGCCCAGCTCGCCCGGCCCCGGGGACCCCGACGATGATCACCAGAGCCGCTCGAAACGCTCTCAAGGAAGCCGCCGGTGCCGTCCATTACACCGACTCCCTCGCCGACCGTCACGTTTACGGCTACGACGCCACCGGCAATTTCCATCCACCCGAGGCGGTGATCCGGGCAACCGACCCCCAGCAGGTTTCCCGGATTCTCGCGGCCTGCACCGCTCACCGGGTTCCGGTGGTGGCCCGGGGCGCCGGCACCGGCCTTTCCGGCGGAGCGATCCCGGTGGCCGGGGGCGTGGTCCTCGACATGGCGGGGCTTGACCGGATCATCCGGATCGACCCGGCCGACGGCGTGGCCGAGGTCGAGCCGGGGGTGGTGACCGCCGACCTCCAGGCCGAGGCCCGGAAGCACGGCCGGTTCTATCCTCCGGACCCGGCCAGCGTCGATGCCTGCACGATAGGTGGGAACATCGCCGAAAACGCCGGGGGGCTCCGGGCGGTGAAGTACGGCGTCACGAGGGACTACGTGATGGCGCTCACCGCGGTCCTCCCGGATGGCCGGATCTTTGCCACCGGCCGGCCCACGATCAAAACAGTGGTGGGCTACGACCTCACCCGCCTGTTGGTGGGCTCCGAAGGAACCCTGGCCGTCATCGTCGGCGCCACGCTGAGGCTTCTGCCCCTGCCCGAGGCGAGGGCCACGGTGAGCGCCCTGTTTTCCGAAACCGGACCGGCCGCCGACGGCGTGGGCGCGGTCCTGGCCAGCGGCATCCGGCCGACGGCCCTCGAATTCATCGACGCCACCTGTCTGAAGGCGGTCTCGCGTTACACCGACCTGGGGATCGACCCGTCAGCCCGGGCCATGCTCCTTATCGACGTGGACGGCCCGCCCGAGGTGGTCGGCCGGCAGGCCGGGGACCTCGCCCGCATCCTGGAAGGGGCCGGGGCCTCGGCCGTCCACCGGGCCGAAGGCGAGGCCGAGGCGGACCGGCTCTGGAAGGCCCGCCGCTCCCTCAACCCGGCCATGCGCCACATCGCCCGGGGGAAGCTGCCCGAGGACATCGTGGTTCCCCTGAGTCAACTGGCCGCCATGGTGGCCCGGATCGAGGCCCTGTCCCGGCAATACGGCCTGGCCATCCCGACCTTCGGCCACGCCGGAGACGGGAACCTCCACGTCAACGTGATGTTCGACCCCGACGACCCGGGTCAGACAAAATCGGCCCACCGGGCGGTGGACGACGTTTTTCGGGAGACCCTGGCCCTCGGCGGATCGTTGAGCGGCGAGCACGGGGTGGGGATCACCAAGCGGGACTACGTGGGCGACGAAATCGACCCGACCGCCGCCGACCTGATGCGGGGGATCAAGGCCCTGTTCGACCCGGCGGGGATATTAAACCCCCACAAGGCACTGCCGAGGCTGAGTGATGAGTGATGAGGACTGAGTGGCGCCGGTTGTAGGGGCGGACCTGCGTG
>CAZWGY010000155.1:0-9652 GCA_964633575.1 uncultured Desulfobacteraceae bacterium | reverse complement strand
CTGGACATGGTTCTGGCCATCGGTTTCCGGGTGCGGAGCAAGCGGGGAACCCAGTTTCGTATCTGGGCCAATCGCAACCTGAAGGAGTACATGGTTAAGGGCTTTGTCATGGATGATGAGCGCCTGAAAAATCCCGACGGCCGCCCTGATTATTTTGATGAGTTGCTGGAACGCATCCGGGATATCCGGGCCTCCGAGAAACGGTTTTATCAGAAAGTCCGGGATCTCTTTGCGCTCAGCAGCGATTATGACCCCACCGACAAAGCCACCCAGATGTTTTTCGCCGAAACCCAGAATAAGCTGCTTTATGCCGTAACCGGCAAAACAGCCGCTGAAATCATTGTTTCACGGGCGGATGCCTCAAAGGAAAACATGGCGCTAACCTCATGGAAGGGCTCTATTGTCCGCAAACAGGATATTTTTATTGCCAAAAATTATCTCAGCGAAGATGAAATAGATACGTTGAACCGCCTGGTGGTCATATTTCTGGAAACCGCCGAATTACGAGCAAAAGAACGCTTGGATCTCACCATGTCATTCTGGAAAGAAAATGTGGATCGGATTCTTGAGCTCAGCGACAAAAAAGTGCTTACCGGCGGGGGCTCCATTTCCAATGCGGAAATGCAACAAAAAGTCCGGGAAATCTATACTGAATTTGATGCCCGAAGAAAGGCATACGAAGCTGATTTGGCGGACAAACAGGACATTGAAGAAATTGAGGGCACAATCAAGGAACGTAAAAAATGATGGCTCAAGAAAGGGCATAACAACCGCATCGACAATGCCAGCACGAAGATAGAGCTCAACGAGCTCATCCTGAATCATTTGCCAATCCGACCGGAACGGCTTTCCGCATAGCGCCGAAGCGGTCCCCGTCCCATCCGGTTTTCCCACAAAGCCCCGTGACAATTCGCGCCGCCTTTGATATGGGGATGGGCGGTTGCCGCCGGGCATCAAACGTTGGGGCCCGGCGGCGGATATCCGAAAGAAAACCGAAAACAGCCCGGCCACTTTCGGCCTCGGATCGAAGAGGAGCCCCATGATCAGGATCAACGAGCACTACACAAAGCTCCAGGCGTCATATCTCTTTTCGGACATCGCCCGGCGAGTGGCGGCCTTCCAGGATGCCCATCCGGACCGGGAGATCATCAAGCTTGGCATCGGCGACGTGACCCAGCCCCTGCCCTCCGCATGCGTTGAGGCCCTCCACCGGGCCGTCGACGAGATGGCCGACGGAGCTACTTTCCGGGGCTACGGTCCCGAGCAGGGGTACCCGTTTCTCCGGGAGATCATCGCGGAGCGGGATTTCCAGGCTCGGGGGGCCGAGATTTCAGCCGACGAGATATTCATCAGTGACGGGGCCAAGTGCGACACCGGCAACATCCAGGAAATTTTCGCCACCGACGTCCGGGTGGCCATCCCCGACCCGGTCTATCCGGTTTATCTGGACACCAATGTCATGGCAGGCCGCACCGGGTCCTTTGTCGATGGCCGCTTCGAGGGACTTGTTTACCTGGAAGGCAATCGGGACAACGGGTTCGTGCCATCGCCGCCGGACGCGCCCGTGGATCTCATCTACCTGTGTTTTCCCAACAACCCCACCGGCGCGGCCATCCGCCGGGATCAGTTGGCCCAATGGGTCGATTACGCCCGGGAACAGCGGGCCCTTATTCTTTTCGACGCCGCTTACGAGGCCTTTATCCGGGACCCGGATTTGCCCCATTCCATCTACGAGATCGAGGGGGCTCGGGATGTGGCCATCGAGTTTCGGAGCTTTTCCAAGACCGCCGGGTTCACCGGCACCCGGTGCGCTTTTACCGTGGTGCCGTCGGACTGCACCGCCTATGACCGGGAAGGGAACGCCCATTCGGTCCGGGCGCTCTGGGGCCGTCGCCACTCCACCAAGTTCAACGGGGTCGCCTATCCGGTCCAGCGGGCGGCCGAGGCGGTTTACAGCGAGGCCGGCCAGGCCCAGACCCGAGCTCTGATCAACGGGTACCTCGAAAACGCCGCGCGGATCCGCCGGGAAATGACCGACCTGGGCTTTGACTGCGTTGGCGGCGAGAATTCACCCTATGTCTGGGTTGACGGAAAAACCGATGCCTGGGGTTTTTTTGACCGGCTGCTGGAGCGGGCCGGCGTCGTCTGTACGCCGGGGACCGGCTTCGGCCGATGCGGGGATGGCTACATCCGCATCAGCGCCTTCAACACCCCCGCCAATGTCTCGGAGGCCATGACCCGAATCCGGTCGGCCCTCGCCGGATAAAAAGTGTCCATCCAGAAATAGGAAAATTTGGTCGAGACCAAGGCGCGCGAAAAATTTTACCGCAGGCATATGTCTGATATTCCGAGGATAAAATTTTGAGCGCAACACAGGTATCGGGCAAATTGGCCATTTATGGATGGGCAATAGAAAAGGAGACCGACGCCATGCCCATGTCTCAAGCGTTTTCGGAGCGCCTGTCCCTCATCCTGGAGCGGGTGGCCGATCATTTCGGCACGCCGTTTCATATCTACGACGAGGCCGGCATCCGGGAGACCGGCCGGGCGCTTAGCCGTGCCTTTGCCGGCCTGCCCGAGTTCCGGGAGTATTACGCGGTCAAAGCTCTCCCGAACCCGGCGATCCTGTCGATCATGCGGTCGATGGGGTTCGGGTTCGATTGCAGCTCCATTGCCGAGCTGGTCCTGGCTCGCCGGGTGGGGGCCCGAGGCGATGACCTGATGTTCACCTCGAACAACACCAGCGCCGAAGAGTTTGCCGTCGCCCTGGCCGACGGGGGGAGCATCATCAATCTCGACGACATCACCCTGGTCCCCAAGATGCCGTCCATGCCGTCGCTGATCTGCTTCCGGTACAACCCCGGCCCCCGCCGGACCGGCAACGAGATCATCGGCAATCCGGTGGAGTCTAAATACGGGGTTTCCCACGACCAGATCATCGGCGCCTATCGGGCGGCCCGGGACCGGGGGGCGACCCGCTTCGGGCTCCACAGCATGCTCGCCTCCAATGAACGGAACTACCGGTACATGGTCGGGACCGCCGAGATGCTCCTCGATTTGGCCCGATGGATCGAGGGGGAGTTGGGGATCACTTTCGAGATGATCAACATCGGCGGGGGGCTGGGAATCCCTTATCGGCCCGACGATCCGCCTCTTGATCTGGGAGCCATGGGAGCGGAGATCGCCGGCTGCTTTACTGATTTCGGAAACAAGTCTGGTCACGTTCCGAAACTCTACCTGGAAAGCGGGCGTTACATGACCGGCCCCCATGGGGTCCTGGTGGTCCGGGCCATTAACCGGAAGGACATCTACCGGACCTACATCGGCGTGGACGCTTCCATGTCCGCCCTGATGCGCCCCGGAATGTACGGCGCCTACCATCACATCACCGTCCACGGCGCCGACCCCGACGCTCCCACCCGTCCCGTCGATGTGGTGGGTCCGCTGTGCGAGAATAACGACAAGTTCGCCATCCAGCGTTCCCTGCCACCCGTTGCCGACGGCGACCTCCTGATCATCCACGATACCGGGGCTCATGGCCACGCCATGGGATTCAATTACAACGGACGTCTTCGGCCCCAGGAGCTTCTGCTCCGGGAAGACGGCACGGTGGAACGGATCCGTCGGGCCGAAACCCTGGCCGACCACTTCGCCACCCTCGATTTCGAACCCGACCGCCTCCGCACCGACTGATAGGGAGAAGGCCGCTCCGGCCGATGGGGTCAGGATGCGGCCGGTGCGCGGTTTCCGTCGGTGCGCAGATGACGGGTGTGGTGGGTGAACCAGACCTTGACCACGGAGTGGAAGAGGGTTGCCAGGGGGATGGCGAAAAAGAGGCCCCATACCCCCCACATCCCGCCGAAGAGGAGCACCGCCACGATGATGGCCACCGGATGGAGGTTGACCACCTCGGACAGGAGCAGGGGGACGAGGAGGTTGCCGTCCAGCATCTGGATGACACTGTAAGCGATGAATACGTAAGCGAGGTGGTTGTCGATCCCCCACTGGAAATAGGCGATGAGCATCACCGGGATGTACATGACCGTCGCCCCGATGTAAGGGACGAGGACGGATAATCCCACGAAGAGCGAGATCAGGACGGTGAAGTTGAGTCCCAGGACCTTGAAGGTAACGTAGCTGACCCCCCAGACGATGAGGATTTCCCAGATTTTCCCCCGCACATAGTTGGCTACCTGGAGGTTGACCTCCACCCAGACCTCGGTGGCCAGCCGCCGCTCCTCCGGTAGAAACCCACGAACCCAATTGAGAATAAGCATCTTATCTTTCAGGAAGAAGAAAACCATCAACGGCACGAGGATCAGGTAGATCAAGATGGAGATAAACCCCCGGACGGAGGCCAGGGAGAGGAACAGGACCTGCTGGCCCATCTTGGTCAGCTCCGTGCCGATGTAGTTTATGATTTCCTTGATCTGGGGCTCGGAGATAAGTTCCGGATATCTCTGAGGAAGCTGCATCAGCTCCTTTTGCCCCCTGGCGATCATCGAGGGCAGTTCCTGGTAGAGCTGGGCAATCTGGCGGGAGAGCATGGGGAGAAGGCCGATGATCAACGCCACCATGAAGGCCATGAAGATCAGAAAAACCACGATCACCGATGCCATCCGAGGCACCCGAAATAGCTGGAGCTTGGCCACCATCCCCTCCAGGAGGTAGGCGATGACGATGCTGGCGAATACCGGAGCCAGCAGATTCCCGAAGATGTAAACCAGGAAAAAGCCGAAAATAAGAAACAGCCCCAGAATGATGAGCTGGGGATCTGAAAAATACCGGTGTGACCAATTCTTGAAAATCTGGAGCATGCGGGGGGTGTCGCTTATTGGGAAACGATCGGGTCGGCGCACGCCGACGGCTTCCAAACAACAAAGCATACTGGAAATGGGGCCGTCAGTCAAAACATTTTCACGGGACGAGGGGCGGACTGTCAGGGGCAGCGGGGAATTGCCGCGATGATGGTTCGTATATGGGCCTTTTCGGCCTGGGCCAACGAGAAAAATGCCTCGCGCTCCCCGGGGTCATCGCTTCGGTCCGCCATGGTTCGGTAGAGATCAAAGGCGGTCAGCTCGATTTCCAGAGCCGTCTCCAGGTATCGAACGCAGCTCTCCTGGCCCTCGCCGAGGTCGTCGAGGGCCTCGGCCAGCGGGGTTCCCCCCTCTAAAATCTCGCCGGACAATCCTTCGAAAAGGCGGTCAAAGTCTTCGGGGGCTTCGACCTTATGCTTCCAGAAGCCGTAAACGGTCCGGGCGTGAGCCCGCTCGGCGTGCCCCAGCCGTCCGATCGTCTCGGCAACGGGGCCGTCCCCCATGGCTTCCCTCAGGTGGTCGTAAAACAGCATCGCGCCCTTTTCCAGGTCCATGGCTCGACGGAGCGTGTCCGACGGCGCGGCCGCTTCCTCGAAGACGGCAAGCCGGGGGGCGTCGATCAGGATGTTCCCATCCCAGGCTGAGATCCCGCCGACGAGATTGTAAATCCGGCCGGCGGTCGCCCGGCCCTCGACGGCAAGGGTTGCCGCGGCCCGGGACCGAGCCCCGGAGTGGCAGTAAAAGATCAGGTCCCGTTCTTCGGCCGGGTCGGACAGCCTTGATTCCAGCTCCGGCAGGGGAATCAGGGTGGCGCCGGGGATGTGAGCCCCGGTGTACTCGCCGGGTTGGCGGACGTCAACGAGCTGATAATCGGGCTCCCGGTGGGTCTCGATGTATCGGCTCAGGGCGTCGGGGGTCAGGTCGGTGATGTTGGGGATCATGATCAGTCCTCCGTGTCGGTCGGCGTCGAGGGGGACAGTCGGCTTCGAAGGGCATCGGGCGAAGTGACGGGCCGGTCACAGGAAAACCCGGTGCAGACAAAGGCCGTGGCCCGGCCATCCGGCGGGACCAGAGCGGCGGTAAAGGGGGCGATTCGGGCCAACCGGTCGGCGTTCTCCGGGGTCCGAAGCATGACGGTGGCATCGGAAACCGATCCGGCGACCTCGACCATCGCTTGGGTTGTCGGATCGGCCGGGTCCCCGGCGATCACCACCTCCCGGCTCGGGGTCAGGCTGAGGTCCACCCCGCGAAGGAACTCGGGATAGGCTGACGGGTGGGATCGAACCGAGCCGGAAAAGGCCCGGATCAGCTCGTCGGCCCCGGCCTCCCAGGCCGCCTCCCCGGTGAGACGGGACAGGCGGATGAGGTTGACGAGCATCACGGTGTTGGCCGAGGGGATGGCCCCGTCGTAGAGGGATTTGGGCCGGACCGGCAACTCATCCGCTCCCGCCGCGGTCAGGTAAAAGCCCCCGGCGTCCGGGTCCCGGAAATCGGCCATCATCCGCTCGGCCAGGGCTCGGGCGGCCTCGATGTGGGACGGGTCGAAGTCGGCCCCGTAGAGCGCCAGAAGCCCGCGGATGAAGTAGGCGTAATCGTCGGCGGTGGCGTCGATCCCGGCCTCGCCGCCCCGGTACCGGTGAAGCAGCCGGTCCGGTGCCGGCGAAAGGGTCGTCAGGATGAACCGGGCCGCTCGCCCGGCCGCCTCAGCGAGGTCGGGACGGTCCAGGAGCCTCGCCCCGTAGGCCATGGCGGAAATCATCATCCCGTTCCAGTCGGTGAGGACCTTATCATCGAGGAGGGGGCGGACCCGCTTTTCCCGGGCCGCAAACAATGCCTCGCGGGCTGAACCCCAGCGTTTACGGAGTTGCTCAACGGGCGTTTCCAGGCGAAGAGCCCAATCTTCCAGGGGGGCCGTGAGGTGGAAAATGTTGGCTCCGGTCTGGTGCCCGGTCGCCTCCTCGGTGAAGTTCCCGTCGGGTCGGAGGTTGAAGATCGGCTCCCAGAACGCGCTCTCCTCGGCGCCCAGGACATCCCGGACGTCATCGACCGTCCAGACGTAGAACTTGCCCTCGACTCCCTCGCTGTCGGCGTCCTCGGCGGCGAAAAACGCGCCGCTTTCCGCCGTCATATCGCGGAGCACATATGTGAAAATCTCGTCGGCGGTCCGGGCAAAGGCGGGGTCGCCGGTGATCCCGAAGGCGTCCAGGCAGGCCTCGGCCATCAGGGCCTGGTCGTAGAGCATCTTTTCGAAATGGGGCAGCAGCCATTGTCGATCAGTGGAATAGCGGTGGAAGCCGAATCCCACGTGATCCCAGATCCCGCCCCGGTGCATGGCGGAAAGGGTCCGCCGGACCATGTCCAGAGCCGCCGGTGAGCCGGTGCGGGAGTGCTCCCGGAGAAGAAACCGGAGCCGATGGGGAGTGGGGAACTTGGGCGGCGGCCCGAACCCGCCGTGCTCCGGATCGAAGCTCTTGGCCATCTGGTGATATGCCGCTTCCAGGATCTCGGGCCCCAGCCCCTCGCCGGCGGAAAAGGCAAATGCCTGGCCGATATGGCCGGCGATCCGTCCGGCTGAATCGGTGAGCTTATCCCGGTCCTCGGCCCAGATCCGGCGGACCTGGACACACAGGTCGATGAGCCCCGGCCGGTTGAACCGACTCCGGCGGGGAATATAGGTGCCGGCGAAAAACGGTTTGCGATCCGGGGTCATGAAAATGGTCAGGGGCCATCCGCCGCTCCCGGTCAGCATCTGGCAGGCCGCCATGTAAACGGCGTCCACGTCCGGACGCTCCTCCCGATCGACCTTGATGCAGATGAAGGTCTCGTTGAGGTGCCGGGCGGCCTCGGGATCTTCAAAGGACTCCCGCTCCATGACGTGACACCAGTGGCAGGTGGCGTATCCGATGGACAAAAAGATGGGCCGGTCCTCGGTCCGAGCCCGCTCGAACGCGGCCTCGGACCAGGGATGCCAGTCCACCGGGTTGTGGGCATGTTGAATCAGGTAAGGGCTTTGCTCGTCGATGAGGCGGTTGGGTGCCATTATGTATTCTCCTTTCGGTGAGGACCGAAAACCCTACCATAACCACATCGACGGCCGGATGCAACGGACCCTCCGCATCCAGCCGGCGGAATCAGCGAAACAATCGCTCCGCCACCGCCTCCCAAACCTTCCGGACCGCGTCGGCCGACGGGGCGTCGGGACGATACTCGAACAGCGTCAGGCCCGCCACCATGGACCGGGTGAAATCCGGGTCAAAGGGCACGGGGGGGACGACGTGGACATCGTGGTCCCGAGCGTAGGCTTCAATGGTCGCGGATGCTTCCAGGTTCAGGTCGTGCTTGTTGACACAGAGCATGGCCGGAACCCGGAAGTGCCTGGCCAGGGATGCCACCCGCTCCATGTCGTGCCGGCCGGAAACGGTCGGCTCGGTCACGATCAGAACCGCCGCCGCCCCTCCGATGGCGGCGATGACCGGGCACCCCACCCCCGGCGGGCCGTCGGTAAGGATGAGCGGTGCCCCCGATGACCCGGCCAGGGATTGGGCCTCCTTTCGGACCAGGGAGACCAGCCGTCCGGAGTTTTCCTCGGCAATCCCGAGCCGGGCGTGGAGCAGCGGGCCGAACCGGGTGTCCGACCGGAACCACTGCCCACAGGTGGACAGCGGAAAGTCCACCGCCTTCTCCGGACAGAAGTGGACGCAAACCCCGCACCCTTCGCAGGCAATGGGGTCCACCTCGAAATCGGGGCTGATGGCGTCGAAACGACACATCTCACGGCATAAGCCGCACTGAGTGCAGGCCTCCGGGCGGATGACCGCCGTGTGACCGCTTTTAAAATCGTAGGTCTCCCGGATCTCCGGAGAGAGGATCAGATGAAGGTCGGCCGCGTCCACATCCGCGTCGCAAAGGACCTTGTCCCCGGCGAGGGACGCGAAGGCGGCCAGCAGGGTTGTCTTGCCGGTGCCGCCCTTGCCGCTGATGACGATAAGCTCTTTCATGATGCCCGCCTCCTTGCGACAATGGCTTCGATGTCGGCGTAAAGCCCTTCAAACCGGGATTTCATCCCGTCGATGGCCGTGACCAGCAGCTCCCCCCGTGAATAGACCTCGGCCACCCGTCGGTCGAAAGGCAGCTCCAGAAGTATCGGCAGGCCGACGGAGGCGGCGTATTCCTTTACCCGGTCATCTCCGATATCGGACCGGTTGATGACCAGGCCGGCCGGAATCCCCAGCACATCAACCGCTCCGGCCGCCAGCTCGAGATCGTTCAAACCAAAAGGGGTGGGCTCAGTGACCAGAAGCACGAAGTCAGCCCCTTTCATGGCGGCGATCACCGGACACGAGGTGCCGGGGGGAGCGTCGATGATGGTGATCCGGTCCGGCTCGCCCTCGGCCCGGACCCGGCGGATCAGCGGGGGAGACATGGCCTCCCCCACCCGGGATCGACCGTGGATGAACAGGAGACCGTCACACAAACCCACCTCGATGGTCCCCAGCTCCCGACCGGTTTCGGTGATGGCGTCCTCCGGACAGACGGCGAAACAGCCTCCGCAGGAATGACAAAGCTCCGGAAAGGTCATGACCTGGTCGCCCACCACCACGATGGCCTTGAACTGGCATAAGCTTTCACATTCTCCACAGAGGGTACACCGGTCCCGGTTCACATCGGGAACAGGCGTGTAAACCGGCTCCGATCGGTAAAAGTTCGGTTGAAGAAAAAGATGCGCGTTGGGCTGCTCCACATCACAGTCGAGGATCTGGGCACGAGGGCCGAGAACGGCGGCCAGGTTGACGGCAATGGTGGTCTTTCCAGTGCCGCCCTTGCCGCTGGCTATG
>CAZWGY010000154.1:4620-9670 GCA_964633575.1 uncultured Desulfobacteraceae bacterium | reverse complement strand
AGGGTCCGGGACAGCTCCCCCATGATGTTGAAGGGGAGCATGAAGACCGTGGGCTGAACGTAGAGCCGGAAATACCCGCCGAGCCCCCGGCTGAGAATCCCGAAGAGGGGCACCGCCACGAACACGCATAAGGCCAAAGCCGTCGTGGTGGACAGGGATGCGGTGGGAGACTCGTAGCCGGGCACCACCGTGAGGAGATTGCACGCGGCGATAAAGACAAACAGGGTCCCCACCAGGGGAAGGTACCGGTCCGGCCGGCCCCCGCCGCTGATGTCCCGGATCTGGGACCGCATCCCGTCCACGATGATCTCGAGAAGGTTTTGCCACCGGCTGATTTGTTCATCCGACGACAGACGCCGGGTGACCAGCAGCGATCCGATCACCAGAAGGGCCATGACGCCCCAGGTGAAGACCAGGGTGGCGTTGATCTCGACGAACCGCCAGCTCCAGAAGACCACCGCGTCGGGGCTGATGTCCTTGATGTCCATGAAGCTCATGCGGCCCGCCTTTCATCCGGCCGGCCCGTGCCTCTCCGCACGCGGACGGGCCGCGGTCCTGGACCAAAAAGGCGGACGGCGGCGATCCGGACCAGGAGCGTCCCGGCCAGGGCCGCCACCAGCGGCGGCCACCCGATCCGGGCCAGGGGAATCAGGGCCGCGGCCGCGACGCCGGTCCGGATCCAGAAGCTGCTCAGCACCAGAAGCCCGGGCCGTCGGCTTGTGGGAATCCGGCGGACGGTCCACCAGAGACCGCCGAAGTAGAACAGGCCCACGGCCACGCCGGCGCTGAAACCGGCAGCCAGCAAAGTCGCGTCAAAGGTCATCCGTTTTCCTCTCCTTTCCGGGGCCAGCGCTCCAACAGCGACCGGACCACCAGGGGAACGATCATACAGGTCCCGGCGCTGACCACCACGGCGGCCCCGAAGGCCCGGGGGGTCACCGCCCAGTCGCCCAGGCGCAGGCCCTTGTGCATGATGATCATCGAAATCTCCGCCCGGGGAACCATGCTCACCCCCAGAAGGACCCCGGCCTTTGCCCCCCTTAAGGCCGCCACCGGGAGCCCGTCGGCGACCAGCTTGGCCCCCACCGCGACGAGGAGCAGAATTCCCCCGGCGGTCGCGGCGGCGGTGAGGGAGCCCGGGTCGAGGTCCAGGCCGATCCCGATGAAAAAAAACGGGGTAAAGAGCGCATACAGAGGCAAAACCGCCGCCTCGAGCTTCACCGACTCCGGGTCCCGGCTGAAGACCAGCCCGGCGAAAAACGCCCCGATGGCCAGGGAAAACCCCAGCATCCCGGCCAGGGCCGCGAAGATCAGGCCGATCCCCACCACCAGGAGCATCAGGTTGGGCCGGGGACAAATCCGGCGGAAGCTCCGGGTCATGGGCTCCTCGAGGAAATGGGCAAACAGAGCGCAGAGCCCGCCGAATCCCACGAGCTTCGCCAGAAAGATCCCGGCGGTCCGGCCGACCACCGGCAACAGGTCCCAGTCGAGTCCCTCCGTCCGGATCATGGGCAGAACCGCGAACAACAGCGCCATCAGGATCACGGCGGAGATATCGTCGAGCTCGGCCACGTCGATGAGCAGCTCCCCGTCCGGCGAGTCCAAAGCGTTGGCCCGTTCCCAGACGGCCACCGATATCCCCACCGATGTAGCGGTCATGGCCGTGGCCACCACCAGGCTCGTCAACAGGGTCATCCCCAACAGGGAGTAAGCGGCCCAGAACGCCAGGGTCCCGCTGATTGCTACGTCGGCGACCCAGACCAGGCTCGCCCGCCGGAGCTGAGCCAGAAGCCCCCGGAGGTTGCTTTCCAGACCGATCCGGAAAAGGAGCATCACCACCCCGACCTTGGCGAGATACCGGAAGACATCCAGGGCTCCGGTGCCGAGCAGCCCCCAGTGGTCGTCGGCCAGCCGGAGCCCCAGGCCCATCAGGAGAAAGCCCACCAGCGGGGGCACCGGGGTCCGTTCCAAAACCCCCTTGACCGGGATGGCCACGGCCACCACCGCCCCGGTGAGGAGAATCAGGACCGGATAGTCGATCTCAGTCACGGCCGATCTCCCGGGTGACCCAGTACCAGGCGTTGAGGCAGCCGACGATCACCCCGATAATCAGGAGCATCAGGGTCCACGAATAGCGGCTCGGCCAGGTGGCATCGATCCAGACCCCGAGGGCGGCCCCGGCGACCGTGGGGATCGCCACCGACCAGCCCACCAGCCCGAACATCCCCAGGCCGAACCAGACCTCCCGCCGGCCATCGGCGCGCCGCTTGAGCTTCCGGCGGGCCTTCCGGCCCACGGTCTCGGCCATCTCCCGGTCGCCGTCCGAGGGAGGACGGCCCGATGTCTTGCGATCAGCCACCTTCGAACTCCACGAACCGGCGGACAAAGCTCGCCTCGATTTTCGCCGACGCGGCCCGGATGGCCCGCTCCCGCTCGTCCACCACCTTGAGTTCGGTCTCGACGGCCTCCTGGAGCCGCTCCAGCGGCCCCCGGACCGCCCGGCGGGTCGAAACCCGGACGTCGGCCCCCTGCTTTACCAGGATTCCCTCGTCCACGGCCAGGTAGGCCATCCCATCGCCCTCGGCATAAGCTAAAATTCCCGGAACCAACGCCGTCACGAAGTCGATGTGGCGGGGGAGGAGCGTAAAGGCGCCGTTGTGGGCCTCGGCGCTGATCCGGTCGGTCTCCACCTCGAGGGCCACCGCTTCGGGCAAGAGGACCTTGAGGTTCATCCGGCCCCCCGATCCGTGGCGGCCTCCACTTCGGCCACCCGCTCGATCACATCCATAACGCTGTCCGGGGACAGGGAGATGGAGTCGATCCCGGCGGTCACCAGAAAGGCGGCGAACTCGGGATAGTCGCTGGGAGCCTGCCCGCAAATCCCCACTTTCCGGCCGGCGGCGTGAGCCGTCTCGATGAGATCGGCCACGGCCCGCTTGACCGCCTCGTTTTGTTCATCAAAGAGGTCGGACAACTCGGCCGAATCCCGGTCAATCCCGAGGATGAGCTGGGTCAGGTCGTTGGAGCCGATGGAAAAGCCGTCAAACCGTTCGGCGAATTCCGAGGCGAGAATGACGTTGGCGGGGATTTCACACATGACATGGACCTCGAGGCCGGCCTTTCCCCGGATCAAGCCCTCTTCGGCCATCACCGCCAGCACCCGGTCGGCCTCGTCCACGGTCCGGCAGAAGGGGATCATGACCCGGATGTTGTCAAACCCGATCGTCTCCCGGACCCGGCGGATGGCCCGGCATTCCAGGGCGAACCCGTCCCGGTAGTGGGGGCTGTAATACCGTGAGGCCCCCCGAAACCCGAGCATGGGGTTGGCCTCAACCGGCTCGAAAACCCGTCCGCCGATGAGGTCCGCGTATTCGTTGGTTTTGAAATCGCTCATCCGGACGATCACCGGATGAGGGTAGCCGGCCGCCGCGATCTTGGCGATCCCCCGGGCCAGCTTGTCCACGAAGTACTCTCCCCGGTCGGAATAGCCCCGAGTCAGCTCCCGGATGGTCTTCCGGGTTGCCTTGTCCGTGATTTCGTCGTAGCGGAGCAGGGCCAGGGGGTGGACCTGGATGGCGTTGTTGATGATAAACTCCATCCGGGCCAGGCCGATCCCCCGGTTCGGGAGCCGCCACCACCGGAAAGCGGCTTCGGGGCTGGCCATGTTCATCATGATCCGGGTTCGGGTTTCGGAGACCGTCGTCAGATCGATTTCCCGGGTCTCGTAGGCCAGCTCGCCCCGATAAACGGCCCCGGCCTCGCCCTCGGCGCAGGAGACGGTGACCGTCTCGCCGTCGGAGACCACTTCGGTGGCATCCCCGGTGCCCACAATGGCCGGAATGCCCAGCTCCCGGCTGACAATGGCCGCGTGACAGGTCCGGCCCCCGGCGTCGGTGACCACCGCCGCGGCCCGCTTCATCACCGGCACCCAGTCGGGATCGGTCATCTCGGTGATCAGGACCGCGCCGTCGGGAAACCGGTCGATCTCCGAAGCGTCCCGGATCACGGCGGCCGGACCCGCCGCCACCGCGTCGCCGATGCTCATCCCAACCGCCAGTTGCTCCCCGGTCTCCGTCAAATGATATTGTTGCAGGAGGCCCGCTCCTTTCCGGGACCAGACCGTTTCGGGCCGCGCCTGGACAATGTAGAGGTCCCCGGTCTCGCCGTCCCTGGCCCATTCCATGTCCATGGGCCGGCCGTAATGGTCCTCGATGGCGACGGCCCAGCGGGCCAGGGTCAGGATCTCCGCGTCGGACAGAACAAAGGCCCGCCGTTCCCGCTTGAGGGTCTCCACGGTCCGGGTGGTCCGGCCGGTTCCCTTTGCATAGACCATTTTCCGGGCCTTTTCCCCGAGGGTCTTTTCGATGATCGGCCGGCACCCGTCGCGGTCGAGGAGCGGCTTGAAGACCCGGTACTCGTCCGGCGTCACCGTCCCCTGGACCACGGTTTCCCCGAGGCCCCAGGCGCCGTCGATGAGGACGGCGTCGGGAAACCCGGACTCGGTGTCGATGGAAAACATCACCCCGGCCCCGGCCTTGTCGGCCCGGACCATTTTCTGGACCCCCACCGACAGCGCCACATCATTATGATCGAATCCTTTTTCCCGGCGGTAGGCGATGGCCCGATCAGTATAAAGCGAGGCAAAGCACCGCCGGCAGGCGTCCAGGAGGTCATCTTCACCAGTGACGTTTAAAAAGGTCTCCTGCTGCCCGGCAAAGCTCGCGTCGGGGAGATCCTCGGCGGTGGCGCTGCTCCGGACGGCCACGTCCACGTCGTCGGTGTTGTACCGGCCACAGAGGTCGGCATAAGCCCGGCGGATGGCCTGACCCACCGCCGGAGGGATCTCGGCCCGGCGCATTCGCCGGCGAATAAACTGGCCGGTATCCGAAAGGGAAGCCTCGCCCCGGTCCAACCGGGTCATGGCTTCCGTGATAACCTCCGCCAAATCGTTTTCTTCCAGAAAGGCCCGGTAGGCATCGGCCGTCGTGGCAAACCCGTCCGGGACCCGGATGGATGCCTCCGACAAGGTTCGGATCATCTCGCCCAGGGA